>NZ_JAMHKS010000061.1:0-106984 GCF_025566055.1 Leclercia tamurae | reverse complement strand
AGTCAAGCAATTATTTTCGCTTTTCTCCGCCGGCGTTCATCTCTGAAGCCTGCTGTCACGGCGGTTTGTAATCCGTTGTTCCGTGTCAGTGGAGGCGCATTATAGGGAGTTCTTCGGCAGTGACAAGCGCTAATTTAAAAAAATCTTTCAACCGTCTTTTTTTTGCTCAAAAACGTGCTACAGCGCTAGTTTTTCGAGCTTTTCAAAGCCGTAACGGCGTAAAACGGGTAAAAGTTGCTCAGTCTCAGCGGTCAATGCCATGCAATACGCAATATTGTTGTCGGCAGATTTTGCATCTGGCGCTTCATGTTCAAGCAGCCAGGCGGTGCGACGGGCAATAGCCGCACCGGAATCCACCAGCCGGGTCCCTTCTGGCAGAACGGCAAGCAACTCCTCCTGTAATAGAGGGAAGTGGGTGCAGCCCAGCACAACGGTATCGGGCGGTTCCGACATTTTCAGCCATGGACGCAAGATACGGCTCAGCTCCTCCAGGGATACTGCCTGACCATGCAGCTTCGCTTCCGCCATCTCCACCAGCTCGGCAGAACCTAACATGGCAATCTTGCATTCATTAGCAAAGCGCTCGATCAGCTCGCGGGTATAAGGGCGCTTAACCGTACCGCGCGTTGCCAGCAGCCCCACCACGCCATTCGCCGTCAGGCGCGCTGCAGGTTTAATCGCCGGCACCACGCCGACCACCGGGAACGGGAATTTTTCGCGTAAAGCAGGAAGGGAAACCGTACTCGCCGTATTACAGGCAATCACCGCCAGGGCGAGAGGATAATGTTGTTGTACGGCGGTAACGATTTCAACGACGCGTTCGACAATAAACGCTTCGCTCTTCTCCCCATAAGGAAAAGCCACGTTATCGAAGGCATAGATGTAATGAAGATCCGGCAGCAGATGCCGAATCTCATCATAGACTGAAAGCCCACCGACACCGGAGTCAAACACCAGGACGGTGGGACGTGGGTCAGAAGGTGTAGCTGCCAGACAAGGTGTATTCCCGTCCTGCAGTTTCGTAGCCATAAACTGTCTCGTAGTCTTTATCGAACAGGTTGGCGATTTTACCACGAACTGTAAGGTGAGAGGTGACAGGATATGAAACGGCGAGATCCCACAAACTTACCCCGCCCATTTTTACTCGCTCTGAGGTGAACGTATTGGGATCGTACGCTACATCATAGCGGGTGCCCAGGTAGCGGTAGGCCAGATTCCAGTCGAGATTCCATACCTGCGTATCCAGCTGGTACTTCACCTGCTGCTTCGAACGGCGGGCCAGCACTTCGTTGGTTTTGGCATTGCGCGGATCAACATAGTCATAAGAAATCTGATGCCCCACCGGACCCGTATCGAACTGCGCCGTGGCTTCAATACCTTTGATGCGCGCTTTATCCACGTTGTAGTAGCGGAACGTACGCGGGTCGCTGCTGATCAGGTTGTCGATATCGTTGCGATAACCCGATACGCGCCAGGTCACCGGTCCGGTCAGCCCCTCGAAACCACCTTCCCACTGCTTGCTCTCTTCCGGCTCCAGGTCCGGGTTGCCGTAGCTCGCGCTGTGGATCTGGCTCATGGTCGGTGCTTTGTAGGCCGTGCCGTAGGAACCGATGATTCGGTAACCTTCGATAAACTCCCATCCGGCGCTGGTCTGCCAGGTGTTATGGTTGCCAAAGTTAGAGTTATCGTCATTACGCGCGGCGGCTTCCAGGGTGACGCTATCGAACTGTTGCATGGCAGACAGGAAGACCCCGGTGTTGCGTTGCTCGTAGCCTTTATCCAGATAACCGGTTCCCGCCTGGGTTTTTTGCTTCTGCCAGTCCAGACCCGCGCCGATATTGCCGTGGCCCACCGTGACGGTGTTCGTCCACTGGGCGGTGTAC
The DNA here is from genome assembly GCF_025566055.1 of Leclercia tamurae. Lineage (GTDB taxonomy): Bacteria > Pseudomonadota > Gammaproteobacteria > Enterobacterales > Enterobacteriaceae > Enterobacter > Enterobacter tamurae. The sequence goes on along the minus strand of NZ_JAMHKS010000061.1, from coordinate 105,101 downwards.
TGCTTGACGTCATCCGTAGTGGCAGACGAAGCATAGCGGCCTTTGCTCGGGTCATAGTTCTGATCTTTGCTGCGACCGTAACCACCCACCAGTTGGGTCTGGTAGATCCCCTGGTTATAGCGCAGGCCGGTGTCCCAGTTCTGGCTATACAGCTGACGCGTATCCGGCAGGCCATCGACCATAAAGCTGTCGTCATAATGCTCATAGCCGTCATACGCCGTGCGGTTGTCATAGCCGAGGCCACGCACGAAGCCGCTCAGGTTGTCGGTGATCTGCTGCTCAACCGAGCCAAACAGCGACTTACTCATAAAGCCGTCGCGATCGGGCTGGCGTGGCGCATCTGCCGCATCGATATCAAAGCCACGGGTGTAGGTATAGTTACCGCCGAGGGTGATTTTGGTTTTATCCAGCACCTGCTGGAAGGCACCATCATAGGATTGATAGCCTTTCGAGCCGACGCTGGCGGTAATTTCTGCCCCTGGCTTGTCCCGGCCCGTAATAATGTTAATCACGCCGCCAATCGCATCCGAACCATACAGGGCCGAGCGCGGGCCACGAATGTATTCGACACGCTGAATAAGCGACACGGGAATCTGGCTGAGATCCGGTGAGTTACTGATCCCGGCGTTATTCAGTGGAATGCCGTCGATCAGCACCAGCACATGGCGGGATTCGGTCCCGCGAATAAAGGTAGAGGAGTTAGCGCCTATCCCGCCGCTTTGGGCGATATCCACACCCGGTAAGCGTGACATAACCTCAACGACGCTTTTTGCCTGCCAGCGTTCAATGTCTTCCCGGGTAACAACGGAGCTGGGGGCCAGAACGGTATTGGCAGGTTGTGCAACACGGTTTGCCGTTACGACCAACGCGTCTGCGCCATCCTGCGCCCAGCCCGAAAATGCCGTGACGGAAAGCGCCGTCAACAGCGATACTTTTTTAATCATTGTTAAAGCATCCACAATATAAGAAGGATGCCGCAGGCCTCACCCATAGCACGCGATGATGAAACCAAATGCGACGTGATCCCGGCAGGTCTTCGGGCTAGGTGGCTTTATAAGGATGAAGACTTCCCATTTTCACAGTGTCTACAGCACTCATCCCGCCAGGCTTTACCGCTGCGCGTCAGCTCCAGATTTGCACTGGATTCCCTTTTCACTCACAAGAGACCGGAAACATAATGCTACATTTAGACACGTATAGATGTCCAGACTGCCGTTAACCATTAAGGCTGGACATCCCCTGCACAATCCCTACAATCCCCGCGTAATTCATCATCAATCAGGAAGCATCATGACCCCCGAACACCTCCCGACAGAACAGTACGACGCGCAACTGGCAGAGAAAGTCGTCCGTCTGCAAAGTATGATGACGCCTTTTGCTGCGCCTGCGCCTGAGGTGTTTCGCTCCCCGGTCAGCCACTACCGTATGCGTGCCGAATTCCGTATCTGGCACGACGGCGACGACCTGTATCACATCATTTTCGATCAGCAGACCAAAAGCCGTATCCGCGTGGACAGCTTCCCGGCGGCCAGCGAGCTGATTAACCAGTTGATGACCCTGATGATGAACGGCGTGCGCGACAATCCGCTGCTGCGCCATAAGCTGTTCCAGATTGACTACCTGACCACCCAAAGCAATCAAGCCATTGTCTCGCTGCTGTACCATAAAGCGCTGAATGACGAGTGGCGCCAGGCTGCAGAAGCCCTGCGTGATGCGCTGCGCGCGCAGAACATCAACGTGCATCTGATTGGTCGGGCAACCAAAACCAAAATCGCGCTGGATCAGGATTTCATCGACGAGCGCCTGCCGGTGGCGGGTAAAGAGATGATTTATCGCCAGGTGGAGAACAGCTTTACTCAGCCGAACGCGGCGATGAACGTGCAGATGCTGGAGTGGGCGCTGAATGCCACCGAAGGTTCAACCGGCGATCTGCTGGAGCTTTACTGCGGTAACGGCAACTTCTCGCTGGCGCTGGCGCGTAACTTCAATCGCGTACTGGCTACCGAAATCGCCAAACCGTCGGTGGCTTCCGCTCAGTACAACATCGCGGCAAACCACATTGATAATGTGCAGATCATTCGCATGTCGGCGGAAGAGTTTACTCAGGCGATGAACGGCGTGCGGGAATTTAACCGTCTGCAGGGGATTGATCTGAAGAGCTACCAGTGTGAGACGATTTTCGTCGATCCGCCGCGCAGCGGGCTGGATAGCGAAACCGAGAAGATGGTGCAGGCGTACCCGCGTATTCTGTATATCTCCTGCAACCCGGAAACCTTATGCAAGAACCTGGAAACATTAAGCCAGACGCACAAGGTTGAACGTCTGGCATTGTTCGATCAGTTCCCGTATACGCACCATATGGAGTGCGGCGTGTTACTGACGGCCCGGTAAACCGCTATCGCCGGGTGGCGCTACGCTTATCCGGCCTGGGACAGGTTACTCTGGCAGCTGCTGTTTACGGTTCCGCATTTTAATGCCGATCCAGAACACCAGCGCCACCGACAGTACGGCAGGCAGGAAGTTAGAGCCAATATCCGGATACTCTGCGCGCACCACGGTGCTATACAGCAGGACACCCAGCACAAAGAACGCCGCCGACAATGCCGGTAACCCCACCGGCATGGTGCGATTCTGATAACGCTGATGCAGACAGTACACCGTCAGCACCAGAGAGATCATCGGGAAAACCGAAAACGGTACAATGGAGCTAAACATCGCTGCAAAGGTACCGTTAATGGATAAGCCAGCGATCAATGCCAGCAATAATGTTCCTTTATCCTGTCCTGTCTGTTTCATTACTCACCTTTCACTCATCGGATTGATGCGCCAGTTTTTCTTGTTCACGGCGATACCAGTAATAAGCCCCTTTAGAGATCATCCGCAGTTGCAATACCAGTCGCTCTTCGAGTTGCTTGCGTTGTTCAACGCTCACATCCAGTGCTTCGGCGCCCGCACTGAAGACTATGGTCACCATCGCCTCGGCCTGCGCTTCAGTGAAGGCGCGCGGCATATGGTTTTCGAGTTCAAGATAGTCGGCAAGTTCCGCAATAAAATGCTGAATCTCACGCGCCACGGCGGCACGAAACGCGGCCGAGGTACCAGAGCGTTCCCGCAACAGTAAACGAAACGCGTTAGGGTTGTTGCCGATAAACTCCATAAAGGTGGAAACGGAGGTGCGGATCACGCTGCCCCCTTTGGCGATACGCTGACGCGCCTGGCGCATCAGCTGGCGGAGCATCAGCCCGCTTTCATCCACCATGGTCAGACCCAGTTCATCTACGTCACGGAAATGACGATAGAAGGAGGTAGGCGCAATCCCGGCTTCGCGTGCGACTTCGCGCAGGCTCAGACTGGCAAAACTTCGCTCGGCACTCAGTTGACTGAATGCCGCTTCTACCAGCGAACGCCGGGTTTTCTCTTTTTGTTGTGCTCTTACGCCCATCACGATAGTTGAATCCTTCCAAAGGCCCGCTGGCACTATACCAGAGAATAAAATTAATCGGTTTACCTGGCTTACAGAATGAAGGTTTCCCTGTTGTTTGTGCTCCACCACGCGAAAAGAGCACAACGATAATTGGGTTATCCCGCCAATGATGTTACTATTCTGTTGCTTTTATGTATAAGAACAGGTAAGCCTTACCATGTCACATTCCTACGATTACGACGCAATAGTTATTGGTTCCGGCCCCGGCGGCGAAGGCGCTGCTATGGGACTGGTTAAGCAAGGAGCCAGAGTAGCGGTTATTGAGCGCTACCATAATGTTGGCGGCGGTTGCACCCACTGGGGCACCATCCCTTCCAAAGCTCTCCGCCACGCTGTCAGCCGCATCATTGAATTCAACCAGAACCCTCTTTACAGCGATCACTCCCGTCTTCTCCGCTCTTCTTTTGCCGACATCCTGAACCATGCTGATAACGTTATTAATCAGCAGACGCGTATGCGTCAGGGCTTTTATGAGCGCAATCACTGCGAAATTCTGCAGGGTAACGCCCATTTCGTTGATGAACATACGCTGGCGCTGGAGTGCCATGATGGTTCGGTCGAGACCATTACCGCCGAGAAGTTTGTGATCGCCTGTGGCTCACGCCCGTACCATCCGGCTGATGTGGATTTCTCCCATCCGCGGGTTTATGACAGCGACTCCATTCTGAGCCTGCATCATGAGCCACGCCACGTGCTGATCTACGGTGCCGGGGTGATCGGCTGTGAATATGCCTCCATCTTCCGCGGCATGAACGTCAAAGTTGACCTGATTAACACCCGCGACCGCCTGCTGGCGTTCCTCGATCAGGAGATGTCCGATTCGCTGTCGTACCACTTCTGGAACAGCGGCGTGGTCATTCGTCACAACGAAGAGTACGAGAAGATCGAAGGTTGTGACGATGGCGTGATCATGCATCTGAAATCGGGCAAAAAGCTGAAAGCCGACTGCCTGCTTTACGCTAACGGTCGTACCGGTAACACCGATTCGCTGGCGCTGGAAAACATCGGCTTGACCACCGACAGCCGTGGGCTGCTCAAGGTCAACAGCATGTACCAGACCGCTCTGCCGCATATCTATGCTGTAGGTGACGTGATTGGTTATCCAAGTCTGGCATCAGCGGCGTATGACCAGGGGCGTATTGCGGCTCAGGCGCTGGTTAAAGGTGAAGCGACGGCGCATCTGATCGAAGATATCCCGACTGGCATATACACCATTCCGGAAATTAGCTCTGTCGGCAAAACCGAGCAGCAGCTGACGGCCATGAAGGTGCCTTACGAGGTGGGTCGTGCCCAGTTTAAACATCTGGCGCGGGCGCAAATCGTCGGGATGAGCGTGGGAACGCTGAAGATCCTGTTCCATCGCGAGACGAAAGAGATCCTCGGCATACACTGCTTCGGCGAGCGTGCGGCGGAAATCATTCACATCGGCCAGGCGATCATGGAGCAAAAAGGTGGCGGTAACACCATCGAATACTTTGTTAATACCACCTTTAACTACCCGACCATGGCAGAAGCTTATCGGGTAGCGGCGCTGAACGGCTTAAACCGCCTGTTTTAACGCACTGTCGAAACGGCCTTCCATCGAACTGCGGATGGCCTCTGCCAGCTGCTCATAGCGGCTGCGCAGCGGCGATCCCGGACGATAAACCAGGCCAATGGTACGGCGCGGCTCCGGCTTGATGCATGGCAGATAGACTACCCCGTCGCGACGACGTTCCGGCGGGACTGACAGCGCGGGCAGCAGCGTAATACCACTTCCTGCCGCCACCATGTTACGCAGCGTTTCCAGGCTGGTTGCACGGAAGTGGGTATCTTCATCGGCACCCGCTTCAAAGCAGAAGCCCATCGCCTGATCGCGCAGACAGTGGCCATCTTCCAGCATCAGCAGCTTTTCACCAGCCAGATCGGCCATCGGCACGCGATCGCGGTTCGCCCACGGGTGATCCTCATAGATCGCCAGCATCATCGGCTCGTCAAACAGCGGCACTTCGATAAAAGCTTCACTCTCTTTGACCAGCGCGAGGATTGCGCAATCGAGCTTACCGCTGTCCAGCTGCGCCAGCAGCTGATGGGTTTGCGCTTCGTGCAGGTACATTTCGAGTTTCGGGAAGGTCTGGTGCAGCATCGGAATAATTTGCGGCAGCAGGTACGGGCCAACGGTTGGGATCAGGCCAATATGCAGCGGGCCGGACATCGTCTCCCCCTGCTGGCTCGCCATTTCCTTGAGCACTTTGACCTCGCGCAGCACGGTGCGCGCCTGATCCACCAGCAGCAGGCCCGCCTGGGTGAACAGCACTTTACGACTGGTGCGCTCCAGCAGCATCACGCCAAGCTCATCTTCCAGCTTGCGGATCTGACCGCTAAGCGTAGGCTGACTGACATGGCAGGAATCTGCCGCGCGGCGAAAATGGCGGTGCTCGGCTAACGCCACCAGGTATTCAAGATCACGAATATTCATTATTCATCCTCTATCGCCACGATAGTTCATGGCGATAGATAGCATAGCAACGAACGATTATCCCTATCAAGCATTCTGTTGAATAATGCATCACAGAGACGAGGCGGTACTGATTACCCTTGAAGTCCTGTCCCGTCTTACGAGTTTCACTCAAAACTCGAACAACTAAAGCCAACGTGAACTTTTGCGGACCCTATGGTCCGCATTTTTTTTGCGTAAAAAAGCCCAGCTCGGGGCTGGGCTTCAGTACGTAGGCCGGGTAAGCGAAGCGCCACCCGGCGTTTCAACCGTCATACCAGGCGGTTTTTCGCATCCACAATCGCCTGCGCGACCTGCTTCGGCGACACGCCACCTTTGGCCGCACGCTTATCCAGACAGGATTGCAGCGCCAGGATCGGATAGACATCATCGCCAATCACGCTGCTGAATTTCTGCAGGTCGGTCAGCGGCAGATCTTCCAGCGGTTTGCCCTGACGAATGGCTTCTACCACCGCTTCACCGACAATATGGTGCGCCTCACGGAACGGCACACCTTTCGCTACCAGGTAATCCGCCAGCTCGGTGGAGTTAGCGTAGCCTTGCTGGGCCGCTTCCTGGCAACGCGGACGTTTCACCTGAATGCCGTCCAGCACCAGCGCCGCCATATGCAGACAGTCCAGCCAGGTGTCGAGCGCATCGAACAGCCCTTCTTTGTCTTCCTGCATATCTTTGTTGTAGGCCAGCGGGAGCCCTTTCAGGGTCATCATCATGCCGGTCAGGGCACCCTGCACACGGCCACACTTGCCGCGGATCAGCTCCAGCGCATCCGGGTTTTTCTTCTGCGGCATCAGGGAGGAGCCAGAGGTCACACGGTCCGACAGCTCAACAAAACCGGCTTCACCAGAGTTGAAGAAGATCAGATCTTCGGCAAAGCGCGACAGGTGCACCATACCGATAGAGGCATTGGAGAGCAGCTCCAGCACGTGGTCACGGTCGGAGACGCTGTCCAGGCTATTGCGGGTCGCCGAGGCAAAACCCAGCCAGCCGGCGAGCTGTTCACGGTCGATTTCGTAGGCGGTGCCCGCCAGCGCGCCGCTGCCCAGCGGGCTTACGTCAAGGCGCTTCAGGGTATCCTGCAGACGGCTCTCATCACGGGCCAGCATCTCAACGTAGGCCAGCGACCAGTGCGCAAAGGTGACAGGCTGGGCGCGCTGCAGGTGGGTATAACCCGGCATCACCGCATCCTGATTGTTGTGCGCGGTTTCCACCAGCGCGCTCTGCAGCTGACGGTTCGCCGCCAGCAGTTCCACCACGGTATCTTTACACCACAGCTTGAGGTCGGTGGCCACCTGGTCGTTACGGCTCCGGCCGGTGTGCAGCTTTTTACCTAACTGGCCGACTTTGTCGATCAGTTTGCCTTCCACCCAGCTGTGAATATCTTCGGCGTCGCTCTCAAGGATCTGCTGCGGGTTCAGACGCACCTCTTCCAGCAGGTTGTTCAGCGCCTCTTCCAGCTGCACCTGTTCGTCTGCGGTCAGTACGCCTACGGTCACCAGCGCTTTGGACCAGGCCACAGAGCCGACGATATCCTGTTCGGCCAGGCGGTAGTCGAAGCGCAAAGAGTCGTTGAACTGTTTGAACCGTTGATCCGCTGCCTGTGTAAAACGCCCACCCCAAAGTGCCATAACATGCTTCCTTAATATCTTTGAATTTCATTGCCCGGTGGCGCTGCGCTTACCGGGCCTACAAAAACCACGAATCGATTACGCCAGAATACGCGTGCCGATCGGCGTGCCGTTAAACAGCGCCGGCAGTTGCTCGGCATGGCGCCAGGAGGCGATATCCACCGGACGACCGAGCGTGCGGGCAGCATCCAGCGCTGCATTCACTTTCACAATCATGCCGTCGGTAATGATGCCCTGCTCGATCAACTGCTCGGCCTTCGCCGCGGTCATTTCCGCAATGCGCTGGCCTTTGCCGTCCAGAATACCGCTCACGTCAGAGAGCAGGATCAGGTCTGCGCCCAGCGTCGCCGCCAGGGCAGTTGCCGCCTGGTCAGCATTGACGTTCATCAGCTCGCCCTCTTCGGTGACGCCGATAGAGCTGACCACTGGCAGAAAACCGCCATCCAGCAGCGTATTAATCAGTTTTGGTGAACCCGGCTGCGCCAGCCCTACATGGCCAAGCTCTTCGTCGAGCTGGGTCACCTTGACGCTGTCGCCATCGCCAAGGTAGAGACCCACAGAGGCGATATGGTGTTTCTTCGCCCAGGCCAGCAGGGTTTTGTTTGCCGTACCCGCCAGCGCACCGGTAATGATGTCGATCTGGTCGGCAGGCGTAACGCGCAGGCCGTTCTTCTTTTTAACCGGCAGGTTCAGGCCTTTCATTAATTCATCGACCACGCAGCCGCCGCCGTGAACAATCACCAGCGGGCGTTGATGGGATTCGCGATAGTTAACCAGCGCGGTAAACAGACGCTCCAGCGCCTCTTCGCTGTCCAGCAGGACACCACCAAGCTTGATAATTAATGGGTTCATCATCACACCTTAAATAAGAGACTGCGTTTCAGCATAGCCAAAACGAATATTTGCGCACTGGATTGCCTGAGCGGCAGCGCCTTTCAGCAGGTTATCTTCTGCGGCCACCACAATCAGATGCTCGCCCTGCACGGCAAAGCCGATATCGCAGAACGGCAGACCCACCACGTTTTTCAGCGCCGGGACGCCTTTGTCATACAGACGCACCAGCGGTTTATCCGCATAGGCCGTCGTGAAGACCGCATTTACCTGGTCTTTGGTCACGCCCGGCTTCAGGCGGCAGGTGATGGTTTCGAGGATCCCGCGCGGGAAACTGCCCAGATGCGGCGTAAAGATGACGTCCGTACCCAAGTGAGTGGTGATTTCCGGGTGATGACGGTGATTGAACACGCCATACGGCTGGAGGCTCACTTCGCAGAAGCTGTTGGAAATCGCCGCTTTGCGCCCGGCTCCGCTCACGCCGCTGGTGGCGTTGATCACCGGCCACTGGTTCAGATCCAGCAGGTTTGCATCGATCAACGGCTTCAGGGAGAGCTGCGCCGCCGTCGGGTAGCAACCCGGCACCGCAATCAGGTTCGCTTCTTTCAGCGCATCGGCGCTCCACTCCGCCAGACCGTATACCGCTTTTTCAAGCAGCTCCGGGTGCTGATGGGTGAAACCATAGTATTTTTCATAGAACGCGGCGTCGTTCACCCGGAACGCACCGGAGAGATCGAACACCACGCAACCGGCGGCCAGGAACTGCGGCGCCAGGTTGTGGCTGACTTCGTGGGCGGTGGCTAAAAACACCACGTCCACGCAGTCGGTAAACTCGCTGATATCCGACATTGGCTGCAATGGCAGATCGATAATCCCTTTAAGTTGCGGATGTAAATCGGAAATTAACTTTCCTGCATCATTGCTTTGCGCTGAGACAGTCAAAGCGGTTATGGTCATATGAGGATGGCGATTCACGTAGCTTACAAGCTCTGCGCCCGCATAACCGCTAGCGCCTACAATCAGCGTATTCAACATCGGGTTCCTTTATGCTCAACGTTAATGTATTTTTATTCACATTTATTGCATGAATATTGATACTATCACGACCTAAGGTGTGTCAACAATGAAAATGAATTTACCGCCATTTATCGAGATCTACCGCGCCCTGATTGCCACGCCGTCCATCAGCGCAACGGAAGAAGCGCTGGATCAGAGTAATGAGACTTTAATCAATCTGCTGGCGGGATGGTTCAGCGATCTCGACTTTAAGGTGGAGGTTCAGCCGGTCCCGGGAACCCGGAATAAATTTAACCTGCTCGCCAGTACCGGCCAGGGTGCCGGCGGTCTGCTGCTGGCGGGACATACCGATACCGTGCCTTTTGACGATGGTCGCTGGACGCGCGATCCCTTCACCCTGACCGAGCACGACAACAAGCTCTACGGGCTGGGCACCGCCGACATGAAAGGCTTCTTCGCCTTTATCCTCGACGCGCTGCGTGATGTGGACGTGAAAACACTGAAAAAACCGCTCTATATTCTGGCGACCGCCGACGAAGAGACCAGCATGGCGGGCGCGCGCTACTTCTCTGAAAACACCTCGATTCGCCCGGATTGCGCCATCATCGGCGAGCCCACCTCCCTGCAACCGATCCGCGCCCATAAAGGCCATATCTCCACGGCGGTGCGCGTGCTGGGCCAGTCCGGCCACTCCAGCGATCCGGCGCGCGGCGTCAACGCCATCGAGCTGATGCACGACGCCATTGGGCGCATCATGCTGCTGCGCGACGAGCTGAAAGAGCGTTATCACTACGAGGCGTTCACCGTGCCGTATCCAACGCTGAACCTCGGTAGCCTGCACGGCGGCGATGCCTCCAACCGCATCTGCGCCTGCTGCGAGTTGCATATGGACATCCGCCCGCTGCCGGGCATGACGCTGAGCGATCTCGACGGCTTGCTGAACGAAGCCCTGGCCCCGGTGAGCGAACGCTGGCCTGGCCGTCTGACGGTCTCTGAACTGCATCCGCCGATCCCGGGCTACGAGTGCCCGCCGGACCATCAGCTGGTCGAAGTGGTGGAAAAACTGCTGGGCGAAAAAACCGACGTGGTGAACTACTGTACCGAAGCGCCGTTTATTCAGACTCTCTGTCCGACGCTGGTCCTCGGTCCGGGCTCCATCAACCAGGCCCACCAGCCGGATGAGTACCTGGAAACACGCTTTATCAAACCGACCCGGGAGTTAATTACGCAGGTTGTGCATCACTTCTGCTGGCATTAATGACTGCTCCCCTCTCTCACGGGAGGGGAAAAATCTCATGATCTTCGTCACACTCTCATAAGCATCTCTTATCTGACGCAAAGCCAATTAAATTTCGTAAATTGCCCGCATTTATTCGTTTGCTGAACCGTTTTCGCAGCAATTGACGACGGGGGTTTTACGTGGCTTTATAAAGGGAGATGACAAAATAATGTCCGTTAGATGTCTGGCCGGGCATAAACAAAAATGATGGGGTGACTGGGTTTTTATGAACGAACAATATTCCGCGTTGCGTAGTAATGTCAGTATGCTCGGCAAGGTGCTGGGAGATACCATCAAGGATGCGTTGGGCGAGAACATTCTCGATCGCGTTGAAACAATCCGTAAACTGTCTAAATCTTCCCGTGCCGGTAACGAAGCCAATCGTCAGGAGCTGCTCACCACGCTGCAGAACCTCTCCAACGACGAGCTGCTGCCCGTTGCCCGTGCCTTCAGCCAGTTCCTTAATCTGGCGAACACCGCCGAGCAGTACCACAGCATTTCGCCGAATGGCGAAGGGGCCAGCAACCCGGAAGTGATTGCCCGCACGCTCAGAAAACTCAAGGACCAACCCGATCTCAACGAAGCGACGATTAAAAAGGCCGTCGAATCTCTGTCCCTGGAGCTGGTGCTGACCGCCCACCCGACCGAGATCACCCGCCGCACCCTGATCCACAAAATGGGTGAAGTAAACAACTGCCTCAAGCAGCTGGATAACAAAGAGATTGCCGACTACGAACGTAACCAGCTGATGCGCCGTCTGCGCCAGCTGATTGCCCAGTCCTGGCACACCGATGAAATCCGTAAGCACCGCCCAAGCCCGGTTGATGAAGCCAAGTGGGGCTTTGCGGTGGTGGAAAACAGCCTGTGGGAAGGGGTGCCTAACTACCTGCGCGAGCTGAATGAACAGCTGGAAGAGAACCTCGGCTATCGCCTGCCGGTGGATTTTGTGCCGGTGCGCTTCACCTCCTGGATGGGCGGCGACCGCGACGGCAACCCGAACGTCACCGCAGAAATTACCCGTCACGTCCTGCTGCTGAGCCGCTGGAAAGCCACCGACCTGTTCCTGAAAGATATTCAGATTCTGATTTCTGAGCTCTCAATGGTCGAAGCCACGCCAGAGCTGCTTGAGCTGGTGGGTGAAGCCGGTGCAACCGAACCTTACCGCTTCCTGCTCAAAAATCTGCGTGGCCAGCTGCTGGCCACTCAGGCCTGGCTGGAAGCGCGCCTTAAGGGCCAGCGCCTGCCGAAACCTGCCGGTCTGCTGAGCCAGAACGAGCAGCTGTGGGATCCACTGTACGCTTGTTATCAGTCACTGCAGGCCTGCGGAATGGGCATCATCGCCAACGGCGAGCTGCTTGATACCCTGCGCCGCGTGAAGTGCTTCGGCGTGCCGCTGGTGCGTATCGACGTGCGTCAGGAGAGCACCCGCCACACCGAGGCGCTGGGCGAACTGACCCGCTATCTCGGCATTGGCGACTACGAAAGCTGGTCAGAAGCCGACAAACAGGCCTTCCTGATCCGCGAGCTGAATTCCAAACGCCCTCTGCTGCCGCGGAGCTGGGCGCCAAGCGAAGAGACCCGCGAAGTGCTCGACACCTGCAAAGCGATCGTCGATGCGCCGAAAGGATCGGTAGCGGCCTATGTGATCTCGATGGCCAAAACCCCGTCCGACGTGCTGGCGGTTCACCTGCTGCTGAAAGAAGCGGGGATTACCTTCGCCCTGCCGGTCGCGCCACTGTTTGAAACCCTCGACGACCTGAATAACGCCAACGACGTGATGACCCAGCTGCTGAACATCGACTGGTATCGCGGCTTTATCCAGGGCAAACAGATGGTGATGATTGGCTATTCCGACTCTGCAAAAGATGCGGGCGTGATGGCCGCCTCCTGGGCGCAGTACCAGGCTCAGGACGCGCTGATCAAAACCTGTGAAAAGGCCGGGATTGAACTGACCCTGTTCCACGGTCGCGGCGGTTCGATTGGCCGTGGCGGTGCCCCTGCTCATGCGGCCCTGCTCTCGCAACCGCCGGGCAGCCTGAAAGGTGGCCTGCGTGTAACCGAGCAAGGGGAGATGATCCGCTTCAAGTATGGTCTGCCGGAAGTGACCATCAGCAGCCTGTCGCTCTACACCAGCGCGATCCTCGAAGCGAACCTGCTGCCACCGCCGGAGCCAAAAGACGCCTGGCGCCATATCATGGACGAGCTGTCGGATATCTCCTGCGATATGTATCGCGGCTATGTGCGCGAAAACAAAGACTTCGTGCCTTACTTCCGCTCGGCGACGCCAGAGCAGGAGCTGGGCAAACTGCCGCTGGGTTCACGTCCGGCAAAACGTCGCCCGACCGGCGGGGTTGAGTCCCTGCGTGCTATCCCGTGGATCTTCGCCTGGACGCAGAACCGCCTGATGCTCCCGGCCTGGCTGGGTGCCGGTGCCGCGCTGCAAAAAGTGGTGGAAGACGGCAAGCAGAACGAGCTGGAATCCATGTGCCGCGACTGGCCGTTCTTCTCCACGCGCCTCGGCATGCTGGAGATGGTGTTCTCGAAAGCCGACCTGTGGCTGGCGGAATACTACGATCAGCGTCTGGTGAAACCCGAACTGTGGACGCTGGGCAGCGAGCTGCGCGAGCTGCTGGAAGACGACATCAAGGTGGTGCTGGCTATCGCCAACGATTCCCATCTGATGGCCGATCTGCCGTGGATTGCCGAGTCTATCCAGCTGCGTAACATCTACACCGACCCGCTGAACGTGCTGCAGGCAGAGCTGCTGTACCGCTCGCGTAAAGCGGAAGAAGAGGGTCTGGAGCCGGATCCACGCGTGGAACAAGCGCTGATGGTCACCATCGCGGGCGTTGCGGCGGGGATGCGTAACACCGGTTAACCCGCTGTGCCGGGTGGCGCTTACGCTTACCCGGCCTACAAAGGGCTTCATCCAGGCCCGGCAAGCGCAAGCGCCGCCGGGCAATTTCTCGGTATTAACGCCATGCAACACGATATCAGCCACATCCTGACAGACCTGATTGGCGACCCAACGCTGCTGCATCATGTCCGTTTTGCCAGTTGCCATTCTCCAGCCCCTGCCCTTGCGTTACAGGTTGATTTTCCTCGGCTTGAGATCGTGCTTGAGGGCGTCGTTGAGGACTGTGCCGCACCTGCTTTACAGCAGTACGATATTCTGTATGTTCCCGCTGGCGGCTGGAATTTTCCTCGCTGGCAGCAACCTGCGACAACGCTGAGTATCCTGTTTGGCAAACAGCAGCTCGGCTTTAGCATCCTGCAATGGGACGGCGTAGCGCACCGCAACCTGGCTAAGCAACACGTCGCCCGTCGCGGACCACGCATTGGATCTTTTTTGCTGCAAACGCTGCATGAAATGCAGATGCAACCCCAGGAGCAGCAGACCGCGCGTCTGATCGTCGCCAGCCTGCTGAGCCACTGCACCGACCTGCTTGGCAGCCAGATTCAGACAGCATCGCGCAGTCAGGCGCTGTTCGACGCCATTCGCACCCATATTGATGAATATTATGCCTTACCGCTTACCCGGGAATCGGTGGCCCAGGCGTTTTATATCTCGCCCAACTACCTGTCTCATCTTTTTCAGAAAACCGGCGCGGTGGGCTTTAATGAGTATCTGACGCATGCCCGGCTTGAGCATGCACGCCAGTTGCTTAAGGGCTATGATCTGAAGGTAAAAGAGGTCGCGCATGCCTGCGGATTTGTCGACAGCAACTATTTTTGTCGGCTGTTTCGTAAGAACACGGAGCGTTCTCCGTCAGAGTATCGTCGCCAGTATCACAGCCAGTTGACTGGCAAGACCGTTACGCCAGAATAAGCTGTGTGTGCTGAGGCGCGGATAATAACTTTCGCACCGCGATCATCACTTTTTGCGGGTCACGCAGAAAGGCATTAATACCGCATTTCACATAGCGGCACTGTTCAAAACGTTCGCTACCCGCCAACTCAATATCGGTAATCAATAGCGCCAGATCGGCATGGCGGATATCCTCTTCCGTCAGTGCGCATTCAATCCCTAACGCCCCCTGGGTTTCAATACGGATAACCCAGTTCTCTAGCTGGCAAAGTTTTTCCAGACGTTCAGCGGCCATATAGGTGTGCGCTACGCCGCTGACACAGGCCGTTACCGCGACTAGCTGTCGTACCATCATTAACCTCCCAGGGTAACCTGAAACCCTGCCCGTTCAGCCAGCACGCGTATGGCGGCAATCTCATCAGCATCAGGCGTAGCGACCTGGCTCATTGTCCACGGATGCCCAAGCAGTCGGTACTTTGGTTCGCCATATTGATGAAATGGCAGTAGATGCAGTTGCCGTATCCCTGAGGGTATCAGAAATTCCAGCACGCGCGTGATGTTGGCGGGGTGCAGCGTGTAACCCGGGATAAGCGGAACGCGAGGGATGACGTTAACCCCTTCTGCCACCAGGCTGCGCAGATTGTCCAGCACGCGGGGCTGATTCATATTTACCACCGCCCGCGCCTGCTCTGGTGCCATTATCTTCAGGTCAAACAGCACTTCATCGCACTGCTGCGCCAGGGGTAGCAATCGCGACAACGGCGCATCACCCGCTGTTTCTATCGCGGTATGTACGCCATAACGGCGCAACCGCTGCAAAAAACGGGTGGCGAAAGGCGCCTGCATCAGTACCTCACCGCCTGAAAGAGTGACACCACCACCAGAAGAGCGAAAGAATACATCGTCTTTCATCACCTCTCGCTCCAGTTCGTTCAGCGTTACATCCCGGCCAATCCGCTCAAAAGCCCCCGAAGGGCATTCGTCGGCATCGCGCAAACAGGGCGTGCAGTGCAGGCATTTGCTCTCCCGGCGCACGGTTTCGATTTTAGATGACATAGATTCAGGATTGGCGCACCACGGGCAGGTATGCGGGCACCCTTTAAAAAAGACGACGGTACGAATACCGCGCCCGTCATTCAGGGAGTAACGCTGGATATTGAAGATGCGCGCCACATCAGGGCGCGTATCAATGACCTCACAGCTGATGCGCGGTGCGGCGGATAATGTCATCCTGGATCTCCTTCGACAACTCGACAAAGAAGGCGCTGTATCCGGCAACCCTGACCACCAGGCCGGCAAAATCCTGTGGGTGCTGCTGAGCTTCACGCAGCGTATCGGCATTCACCACGTTGAACTGAATGTGCTGCAATTTAAGCTGGGTAAACGCACGCAGAAAATCGGCCAACTTTTGCAGCCCGGCATCGCCTTCCAGCGTCGCCGGGGTGAATTTCACGTTGAGCAAGGTGCCATTGGAGAGCAGATAATTATCCAGCTTACTCACCGATTTCAGTACCGCTGTGGGCCCCTGCATATCCTGACCGAGCATCGGCGAGAGCCCACCATCGGCAAGCTGTTCACCCGCCAGACGACCATCTGGCGTGGCGCCTACTACGACACCCAACGGAACGTGTGCCGATACCGTGTACGAGCCAGGCGTGAATTGCCCCCCGCGCGGATTGCGATATTTCTCGACCTCTTTGCAGTAATGGCGCAGCAATTCCGCGCTGATGTTGTCGACATCGTCGATATCATTACCATATTTATCGAAGCGGTTGATCAGCCGCGCCCGGATTTTTTCACCCTCCGGGGTGGCAAAATTAGCCTTTAGTACCGCCAACAGTTCATCAAAGCTTAAGCGTTGCTGCTCAAAGACCATTCCTTTCAGCGCATGCAGCGAGTCGCTCAGGTTGGCGATGCCAATCCCCTGCACGCCAGAAAAATTGTAGCGCGCGCCGCCGTCGGTGATCTCTTTCCCCTTCTCTAAGCAATCGCTGATAAAGGAGGAGAGCAGCGGCACCGGCGCCCAGTCCCGATGGCCGATATCGCAGATATTGCTCCCCTCGACCATCAGCGCGATGTAATAGTTTATTTTGGTGCGGATATCCTCGAGCAAACCTTCATAGCTCAGCCCGGTATTGCCTTCGTTTTCCTGCATGGCGATTTCCATCACTTTCAGCAGGTTAAACATGGCGATATCGTGCAAACCGTAGGTTTTACCCGGAATGGAAAGCTCAACGCAGCCGACAACCGCGTAATCCCGGGCATCTTCCAGCGACACGCCACGATTCAGAAAGGCAGGCACCACCACTTCGTCGTTAAAAATCTGTGGGATACCGGTACCGAGGCGGATAGTTTCCGCCGTTTTCAGCAGAAAAGGTCTGTCGATCAGCTCGTTTATTCGAACCCCAAGATTGGGTTGCGGCAGCTGAACGCTCTGGTAGGCGTCCAGACAGAGAAATGACAGTACGTTCACCGCGCTGCGGCCATTTTCGGTCAAGCCGCCTAACAGCGCGGTATAACCGGTCGGGAAGCCTGCGAAATAGCGGGCGCTGCTGGTTGAACGTAGCAGCACCACGTCGTTGCATTTCACCCACAGTGATTCCAGCAGCTCTTTCAAAAAGGCCGCATTTTCGCCCTGGGTCAGCGAGGCCTGATAGAACGGCAGCATATACTGGTCAAAGCGGCCAACAGAGAGCGAGCTGGCATTGGATTCATACTGCAAAATAACGTTCATATACCAGAACAGCTGACACGCCTGCCAGAAGGTTTGCGGCTTATGCTGGGCGTTATGACGGGAGATGCTGGCGATAGTCAGTAGCTCCTGACGCCGCTCGGGATCGGGGCAATTTTCCGCCATCTGTTCCGCCAGCAGCGCATAGCGCAGGACGTGGCGCTGAGAAGCTTTCAGCAGCAGCAGAGCGGCCTGGTAAAAGGTGTTCTGAGGATCCCGCGCGCAGTGTTCATGCATCTGCGCTACCAGCGCGCCTAACCCGTTGTTCAACAAGCGCGGGTAGTCGATGATGATGTGTCCCTGGCCTTTATCCGTCTGGTTAATGCTGAATATCTGCGTCCCGACGGCGGTTTTAACCTCATCAGTCATCTGGCTGTTGATGAAGTCTTTCATCGAACGCTTTTTCCAGTAGGGATAGAGTTGCTCGCGATAGATGTGTTTATCGTGCTCGCTGATTTCAAAGCGGTCCTGCGGGCGGAAGGGGAACTGGTCCAGCTCTTTCAATAGCCAGTAGGGATCCATTTCCGGTGACATAATCCCCGCGCGCGGTTTCACCGTGCGGTTACCGGCGATCAACTCTTCATCACGAATCGCGATCTCCACGTGGTCAAGAATATACGCCGTCGCTTTTGCCCGACGGATCATCACCGGTTCGCCTTCCGTTTGTTGATGACTGGCGGTGTAAAGCAATGCACGTTCGAGTGAGATTTCTCGCGGGTTAGCAAACAGCGCGTCTTTCAGGCGTTGGATACGGGTCGTCATGAAGGGACTCCAGTAAAGTAAAACAACCCCGCCCGGCAGGGCGGGTGGCGATCAGGCAGTTTGCGCCAGATGCGCATCAATTTTGTTCATAATGGCTTCGGCGCGCTTTACCGCGTCGCTGATGTTGACGCGAACGATGGTTTTACCGGTGAAGCGCTCTTCAAATTTGATACCGATATCTTTGGTGAGAATGACGATATCCGCCGCCGCAATCTCCGCAGACGTGAGCTCGTTCTCCAGACCAATCGATCCCTGCGTTTCGACTTTAACTTCCCAGCCTTTCGCTTTCGCTGCGCTTTCAAGCGCTTCCGCAGCCATGTACGTGTGCGCCACACCGGACGGACAAGCAGTTACAGCAACAATTCGGGCCATGTTCTCTTCCTCACTCAGTTAATTTCAAAATCCAGATCCAGGTCGTCCTCTTTTTGCGCGACCTGAGGGGGGTTTTTACGCGCCAGGCTCTTCAGCACATTGACGCTCACTGCCGTCACCACCGCACCGACCACAATCGCACCGATATAACCCAGCTTGCCTTCCACAACCGGCAACACAATCAGGCCGCCCCACCCGGCGTAACATTGCGCCCCAAGCACTGCCACAGTCGCGGTGCCACAGACGGAACCCAGCATGATGGAGGGAATAACCCGCAGAGGATCGGCGGCGGCGAAGGGAATTGCCCCTTCGGTGACGCCAACACAGCCCATCACCAGTGCTGCTTTCCCGGCTTCACGTTCTTCTTCAGTGAAATTTTTACGGTTAATTAGCGTTGCCAGGCCCAGCCCCAGCGGCGGAACACAGATGCCAACCGCGGCAATCGCCACGACGCTATACACGCCCTGCGCCACACAAATCAGCATGAAGGCATAGGCAACCTTATTAATGGGCCCACCCATATCGAAGGCCAGCATCAGCCCCATGATCGCCGCCAGCACGAGGATGCTTCCCTGCTGCATACCCTGCAGCCACTGGGTTAAGCCGGAGGTGAGCGCGCCAACAGGTTCACCCAGCCCCCACATCATGATGCCCGCCGTTATAAAGGTGCCGATGATGGGAATGATGAAGATGGGCATGACGGAGCGCAGAACTTTCGCCACCGGCAGCTTCTTCAGGTAGTAAACGACGATACCGCCCAGAACCCCGGCAATAATCGCCCCGAAGAAGCCAGCGCCGAAGCTGTTGCCAACCCAGGCGGCAATGGCACAAGGCGCAAGCGCAGCGCGCTCTGCGATGGAGTACCCAATATAGGCGGCAAGGAAGGGCACCATCAGCGTGAGCCCGGCCACGCCGATATCAAACAGTTTTTTCAGATTGGGATCGGTCGCGGCATCCGGCACCGCGCCCTTGCCATAGAGCATCACTGATATCGCCAGTAAAATACCGCCCGCAACGACAAAGGGGATCATATGCGATACCCCTGTCATCAGATGCTGCCGTGTGTTTTTAAGAATCTGCACCAGTTCTTTCATCGGTCGCTCCCGGGCTCTGTTTGACCCAAATCCATAAAGATGTTGTGGCAAACAATAGGCAATCCGACAGGGCACAGACAGTGGATAAAAACGCCATTTACTGGATTTTTGTAATGTAGACAGAAAAATGCGATCCGCCTCGTAATTTCACACCCTTTAAGCTTATCCCCGATAAACAGCGAGCTGTGAGCAAGCTCTCACTTCCTTCCAGACATTACATTTGTCCAGTTTTTGGCAGAATTGTCACATGGTGCCTCTCCTCATAACGCCCGTATGCTGGTGGTAATGTATGACTCAGGATCTCAGGAGTGGTTATGGCTCTGGTGGTGGAATTTACCTGCGACTTGCCCAATGGCGTTCATGCGCGCCCAGCAAGTCACGTTGAAACGCTGTGTAATTCTTTTACGTCACAGATAGAGTGGCACAATCTGCGTAGCGGCCGAAAAGGGAGCGCCAAAAGCGCGCTGGCGCTGATTGGCACCGACACGCTGGCAGGTGATGCTTGCCGTCTGGTTATCACAGGCCCAGATGAACAGGAGGCGCATCAGCATCTTGAAAGGTGGCTCAAAGAGGAGTTTCCTCACTGTGATACCCCACTCGCTGTCGCCATCTCTACCGATCTGGCCCCGCTTCCTGAATCCCTGACGCGCCTTAATCCAACGCTGTTTCGTGCGCTGGCGGTCTGCAGCGGCAGTGCTCAGGGAACATTGAGACGACTGGCCTCTCTCGATCTCACTGCGTTAACCGATTTACCTGCTGCGGGAACCCAGGAAGCGGAGCAGTCGGCGCTGGATAATGGCCTGACGCTGCTGGTTAAAAGCATCGAGCTGCGTGTACTGGATAGCGACAGTACCGCCAGCGCCATTCTGGAGGCGCATCGCTCACTGGCAACAGACTCCTCGCTGCGCCAGCATCTTCTGGCAGGCGTCAGTAAAGGGCTAAGCTGCGCTCAGGCGGTAGTGGAAACCGCCAGCCATTTTTGCGCTGAATTTTCCCGCTCCAGCAGCAGCTATCTTCAGGAGCGCGTGCTTGATGTACGCGATGTTTGTTATCAGCTGTTGCAGCACATCTACGGCGAGCAGCGCTTTCCAGCACCAGGCCAACTGACGCAACCAAGTATCTGTCTGGCAGACGACCTTACTCCCGGCCAGTTTCTCGAGCTCGATAAAACGCTGCTGAAAGGGCTGCTGTTAAAAAGCGGCGGCACAACCTCACACACCGTTATTCTTGCACGTTCCTTTAATATCCCGACGCTGGTAGGCGTTGACAGCGAAAACCTGCTTCAGTGGTGCAGCCAGCCGGTATTTATCGATGGCAACGCCGGGGCGGTAGTGGTTAACGCCAGCGAAGCGGTTGTACGTTATTACCAACAGGAAGCACGCGTTCAGCAGGCGCTGCGCCAGCAGCAAAGTATCTGGCTGAATCAGCAAGCGAGAAGCGCTGACGGCCTGCGTATTGAGGTGGCCGCTAATATTGCTCATGCGATTGAAGCCCAGGCAGCCTTTGGCAACGGCGCAGAAGCCATCGGCCTGTTCCGAACCGAAATGCTGTATATGGATCGCACCAGCGCGCCGTGCGAAAACGAGCTGTACAATATTTTTTGCCAGGCGCTGGAGAGTGCAGGCGAACGCAGCATTATCGTGCGCACCATGGATATCGGCGGCGATAAGCCGGTGGATTATCTGAATATCCCGGCAGAGAACAACCCATTCCTTGGCTATCGCGCGGTACGTATTTACGAAGAGTACGCCGTCCTCTTCACGACCCAACTGCGGGCGATCCTCCGCGCATCCGCTCACGGCAGCCTGAAGGTTATGATCCCGATGATCTCCTCAATGGAGGAGATCCTGTGGGTCAAAGAGAAGCTCGCCGAAGCAAAACAGCAGTTGCGCGGCGAACAGATCCCCTTTGATGAAAAAATCCCGCTCGGCATCATGCTGGAAGTGCCGTCGGTGATGTTCATCATCGACCAGTGCTGTGAAGAGATTGATTTCTTTAGCATTGGCAGCAACGATCTGACGCAATATCTGCTGGCCGTGGATCGTGATAACGCCAAAGTTACCCGCCACTACAACAGCCTGAATCCCGCATTTTTACGCGCACTGGATTTTGCAGTGCAGGCAGTCCATCGTCAGGGGAAATGGATTGGTCTGTGCGGCGAACTGGGCGCCAAAGGCTCGGTCTTGCCGCTGCTGGTCGGCCTGGGGCTGGATGAAATCAGCATGGGTTCCCCCGCGATCCCGGCAACCAAAGCCCGCCTCGCTCAGCTGGACAGCCGCGCCTGCCGCCAGCTGCTTAACCAGGCGATGAATTGCCGCACCTCACTGGAAGTTGAACACCTGCTGGCGCAGTTCCGCATGAACCAACAGGATACGCCGCTGGTTACGCCGGGCTGTATCTCGCTGGATAACGACTGGCGCAGTAAGGAAGAGGTGCTGAAAGGCATGACTGACAACCTGCTGCTCGCCGGGCGCTGCCGCTATCCTCGCAAGCTGGAGGCCGATCTCTGGGCGCGGGAAGCGGTATTTTCTACCGGCCTCGGCTTTAGCTTCGCCATCCCGCACAGCAAATCTGAACATATTGAACAGTCGACCATCAGCGTCGCCCGGCTGCCTGCCCCGGTAAAGTGGGGCGATGAAGAAGCGCAATTCATCATTATGCTCACGCTCAATAAACATGCCGCAGGCGATCAGCATATGCGCATCTTCTCACGCCTGGCGCGCCGGATTATGCACGAAGATTTCCGCAGCGCGCTGGTCAACGCCAGCTCCGAAGGGGCCATCGTCGCCCTGCTGCAACATGAATTAGAACTGTAAAACGAGGAAGAGTGATGGAACTGTATCTGGATACCGCCAGTGTGGCGGACGTTGAACGCCTTGCCCGTATCTTTCCCATTGCCGGTGTGACCACCAACCCGAGCATTATTGCCGCCAGCGGTGAATCCGTCTGGGATGTCCTTCCGCGTCTGCAGAAGATCGTAGGCCCGGAAGGCACGCTGTTTGCCCAGACCATGAGCCGTGACGCCGCCGGGATGGTTGCCGAGGCCCGACGCCTGAACGCCACGTTCCAGGATCTTGTGGTCAAAATCCCGGTAACCGCAGAAGGCCTGGTCGCCATCAAAACGCTAAAAAAAGAGGGCATCACCACCCTCGGCACCGCGGTTTACAGCGCCGCCCAGGGTTTACTGGCCGCGCTGGCCGGAGCGAAGTACATCGCGCCGTACGTCAACCGCGTAGATGCCCAGGGCGGCGATGGGATCCGCACGGTGCAGGAGCTGCAAAGCCTGCTGGAGCTGCACGCGCCAGAGAGCATGGTGCTGGCCGCCAGCTTCAAAACCCCACGTCAGGCGCTGGACTGCCTGCTCGCCGGATGTGAAGCGATTACTCTGCCGACTGATGTCGCGCAACAAATGCTCAATACACCCGCGGTAGAGTCAGCCATCGACAAGTTCGAGCAGGACTGGAAAAACGCGTTTGGTAACCTCAACCTCTAAGGGAGACATGATATGGACCGTATTATTCAAT
Source organism: Leclercia tamurae (assembly GCF_025566055.1). GTDB lineage: Bacteria > Pseudomonadota > Gammaproteobacteria > Enterobacterales > Enterobacteriaceae > Enterobacter > Enterobacter tamurae. The sequence goes on along the minus strand of NZ_JAMHKS010000061.1, from coordinate 82,077 downwards.
CACCCGGTAAATATATTCAGGGTGCCGATGTGCTCACCCGCCTCGGCGATTATCTCAAGCCGCTGGCGGTACGCTGGCTGGTGGTAGGCGATAAGTTTGTACTGGGTTTTGCCGAAGAAACGCTGCGTCAGAGCTTTGAACAGGCCGAACTCTATGTCGAAATTGCACCGTTCGGCGGCGAGTGTTCACAGAACGAGATCGATCGCCTGCGTGAGCTGGCCAAAGGGGCCGATTGTCAGGCGATCCTCGGCATTGGCGGCGGTAAGACGCTGGATACCGCCAAAGCGCTGGCGCACTTTATGGACGTCCCGGTCGCGATCGCCCCAACCATTGCCTCTACCGATGCGCCCTGCAGCGCGCTTTCCGTTATCTATACCGACAGCGGCGAATTCGATCGCTACCTGATGCTGCCGCACAACCCGAACATCGTAATTGTGGATACGAAAGTCGTGGCAGGTGCCCCTGCCCGCCTGCTGGCCGCCGGGATTGGCGACGCGCTGGCGACCTGGTTTGAAGCCCGGGCCTGCTCCCGCAGCGGCGCGACTACCATGGCGGGTGGCAGGTGCACCCAGGCCGCGCTGGCGCTGGCTGAGCTGTGCTACACCACGCTGGTGGAAGAGGGTGAAAAAGCGATGCTGGCAGCGGAGCAGCATGTGGTGACCCCTGCCCTTGAGCGGGTCATTGAAGCTAATACCTATCTCAGTGGCGTTGGTTTTGAAAGCGGCGGCCTGGCGGCGGCGCACGCCATTCACAACGGTCTGACAGCCATCCCGGATGCTCATCATTATTATCACGGCGAGAAAGTGGCGTTTGGCACCCTGACCCAACTGGTGCTGGAGAATGCTCCGGTGGAAGAGATCGAAACCGTGGCGGCGCTGTGCCGCAGCGTGGGGCTGCCGATTACGCTGGCGCAGCTGGCTATCACTGCCGATATCCCCGCCAAAATGCGCCTGGTGGCGGCCGCGTCGTGCGCGAAAGATGAAACCATCCACAATATGCCGGGCGGTGCGACACCGGAGCAGGTGTATGCGGCCCTGGTGGTTGCCGACCAGTATGGCCAGCGTTTTTTACAGGAATGGGAGTAGCCTTCATGCCCGGCGGCGCTGCGCTTGCACGGGCCTACAATCCGTAGGCCGGGTAAGGCGAAGCCGCCACCCGGCAAAAAAATCCCCGCCGAAGCGGGGATTTTCCTGTTTACAGCAGATCAAACCGGTCGAGATTCATCACTTTCACCCATGCCGCGACAAAGTCCGTCACGAACTTCTCGTGGGCATCACTGCTGGCGTAAACCTCGGCCAGGGCGCGCAGCACGGAGTTGGAACCAAACACCAGGTCGGCACGGCTCGCCAGATACTTCACGTCCCCGCTCACGCGGTCGCGGCCTTCAAACAGCTCGCTGGATTCATCGGTAGCCTTCCACTGCGTGCCCATATCCAGCAGATTGACGAAGAAGTCCGTGCTGAGTACGCCCACGCGATCGGTAAAGACCCCGCTCTTACCGCCATCGAAGTTAGCGCCCAGCACACGCAGCCCGCCCAGCAGCACCGTCATCTCTGGCGCGGTCAGGGTCAGCTGCTGCGCTTTATCAATCAGCAGCGATTCGGTGGTCGAGACGTCGATTGCTGCCCGGTAGTTACGGAAGCCATCGGCAACCGGCTGCAGCAGCGTAAACATGCCGATATCAGTCTGATCCTGTCGCGCGTCAACCCGGCCCGGCGTAAACGGCACGGTGATGTTTACGCCAGCGGCTTTGGCCGCCTGCTCAACACCCACCACACCGGCCAGCACGATGATGTCCGCCAGCGACGCTTTATGCGCCGATTTATAAATGCCTTCCAGCACCGGCAGCACGCGCGCCGCTACGGCGTTGACATCCCAGCTGCGCTGCGGGGCCAGCGCCAGACGGGCACCGTTGGCCCCGCCACGCTTATCGCCACCGCGGAAGGTGGACGCCGAGGCCCATGCCACCGACACCAGCTCGCTGGCCGACAGCCCGGAAGCCGCAATATCCGCTTTCAGACTTTGAATATCTTCCGCGGTCGGGTGGAAGAACGGCTGCGGCAGCGGATCCTGCCAAATCAGCTCTTCTTTCGGCACTTCAGGCCCGATATAACGCGCAATTGGCCCCATATCGCGGTGGGTCAGTTTGAACCATGCCCGGGCGAAGGCTTCGTTAAAGGCCTGCGGATCGTTGAGGAAACGACGGGAAATCTTGTCGAACTCCGGATCGAAACGCAGCGTCAGGTCGGTAACCAGCATGGTCGGTTTACGTTTTTTCGACGGGTCAAACGGGTCGGGCATGATTTCCGGCGCATTCGACGCTTCGAACTGGATGGCACCTGCCGGACTGCGGGTCTGCACCCAGTCGTATTTGTACAGGTTCTCAAAGAAGTAGTTGCTCCACTGGGTCGGCGTCTGGGACCAAATCACTTCCAGACCGGAGGTAATGGTGTCGGCACCAAAACCGCTGCCGTGGGTGCTGGCCCAGCCAAGGCCCTGCGCTTCAAGCGGGCCGCCTTCCGGATCGATACCCACATGGGTCGCTTCCCCGGCACCGTGGGTTTTACCCAGCGTATGACCCCCGGCGATCAGCGCGACGGTCTCTTCATCGTTCATCCCCATGTTGCCGAAGGTGGCGCGGATCGCCGCCGCCGCAGACAGCGGTTCACCGCTGGCGTTTGGCCCTTCCGGGTTGACGTAGATCAGCCCCATCTCGGTGGCGCCAACGGCACTTTTCGCCAGGCTTTCCGGATGGCGGTGCTCAAGCCAGGCTTTTTCATCACCCCAGTTCACATCCAGATCCGGTTCCCAGACGTCTTCACGCCCGGCACCAAAGCCAAAGGTACGGAAGCCAGAGTTCTCCAGCGCCACGTTACCGGCAAGAATAAACAGGTCGGCCCAGGAGATTTTCTGGCCATATTTTTGTTTGATCGGCCACAGCAGACGACGCGCCTTATCAAGGCTGACGTTATCCGGCCAGGAGTTGAGGGGAGAGAAACGCTGTTGGCCGCGCCCCGCGCCGCCGCGCCCGTCCACAGAGCGGTAGGTCCCGGCGCCGTGCCACGCCATACGAATAAACAGACCGGCGTAGCTGCCCCAGTCTGCAGGCCACCAGGGCTGGGAATCGGTCAGCAGGGCTTTCAGATCGCCTTTCAGGGCAGAGTAATCTAACTTGCTGAATTCTTTGCGGTAGTTAAAATCTTTGCCTAGCGGGTTGGAACGTTCGGAATGCTGGTTGAGAAGGTCGATACGAAGCTGTTTGGGCCACCAGTCCCGGCTGTTGGTGCCGGCACCTGCGCTCTTGTCATAACTGCCCTGATGGAAAGGACACTTACCTGAAGTCTGGTTCTCGTCGGACGTACTCATCGCTCTGCTCCCTCTATGGTTTTATCGTTAGGATATACACCACCGGCAACAAGAGATAATTGAAACCATCCACAGATTTGATAGTTAATACCGTCGATATCTGCCTGATATATAAAAGCCCTCCTGTTTATGAGGGCTTCGTCGTTACAGACCCGGGCGAACCCCCAGCGTATGGCAGATCGCGTAGCTCATTTCGGCGCGGTTAAGGGTATAGAAATGGAAATCTTTCACCCCTTCGCGGCTTAAAATCTTCACCATGTCCATGGCGATGTTGGCCCCCACCAGCTTGCGGGTTTCGGCGTCATCGTCCAGACCTTCATACATCTTCGCCATCCACAGCGGGATACGCACGTTGGTCATGTCGGCAAATTTCTTCGCCTGCTTAAAGTTGGAGACCGGCAGAATACCCGGAATAATTTCAACGTCGATACCGGCGGAGACGCAGCGGTCGCGGAAGCGCAGGTAGCTTTCGACATCAAAGAAGAACTGGGTGATGGCGCGGTTGGCACCGGCATCCACTTTACGTTTCAGGTTGAGCAGATCCGCCTGTGCGCTTTTCGCTTCCGGATGCACTTCCGGGTAAGCCGCCACGGAGATGTCGAAGTCGCCCACCTCTTTCAGCAGCGCCACCAGATCGGTCGCGTACATATCCGGCTTACCGCTGCCCGGCGGCAGGTCGCCACGCAGGGCCACGATATGGCGGATGCCGTTGTTCCAGTAATCCTGGGCAATGGTGCGCAGTTCGTCGCGGGTGGCATCGATACAGGTCAGATGTGGCGCGGCTTCCAGACCGGTACGATCCTTAATGCCTTTAATGATGCTGTGCGTACGGTCGCGCTCGCCGGAGTTGGCACCGTAGGTCACCGAAACGAATTTCGGCTTCAGGCTGCTCAGGCGATCGATAGAGGCCCACAGGGTCTGCTCCATTTCACTGGTGCGCGGCGGGAAAAATTCAAAAGAGACGTTAATCTGGCCGTTTACTTCAGCCAGGCTCTGATTCAGGGCTTCCCGCTGGTTGGCGTGAAAAAAGCTCATACCTTACCTCATCAATCGCGTGTCGTTGTTTTGTTGTGTTCGAACTTCTATACGTTTAGACGTCCAGATGTAAAAATGACGGAAAAGCCGACTGGCGTCAACTGAAAATATCATCATTGAAGGTGAGGAATGCTCAGGAAAGATGAAAAAAGTTCATGGTGGGGACGACTTTTCCCTCTCCCCTTTGGGGAGAGGGTGAGGATGAGGGGTATTACAGCAGCTGCGCCAGACGGTTGATATCTGACTGGATCGCCCCGGCAGTGACGTCACGGCCCGCACCTGGACCACGGATCACCAGCGGGTTATCGCGATACCAGCGGCTTTCGATGGCGAAGACGTTATCGCACGGCAGCAGCGCCGCCAGCGGATGTTCCGGGCGGACGGCTTCCACCCCGACGCGGGCTTTACCATTGGCATCGAAACGCGCCACGTAGCGCAGAACCAGACCCATTTCCCGGGCTGCTTCCAGGCGCTGTAGCATCTGCTCGTTCAGGGCATCGCCGTTCTCGAAGAAGTAATCCACAGATCCCTCTTCACAGTCCGTCGGCACCAGCGACTCCACGCGCACCTGACCCGGCTCGATGTCGTAGCCCGCTTCACGCGCCACAATCACCAGCTTACGCATCACGTCTTTACCGGAAAGGTCAACGCGCGGGTCGGGCTCGGTCAGCCCCTGCTGCCACGCCTGGTCCACCAGGTCAGTAAACGGCACGGTGCCATCAAACTGCAGGAACAGCCACGACAGGGTGCCGGAGAAGATACCGCTGATGGCCAGAATGCTGTCGCCGCTTTCGATCAGATCGCGCACGGTGTGGTTAACCGGTAAACCGGCCCCGACGGTGGCGTTGTACAGCCAGTGACGACCCGTTTTTTCAAAGGCGTCGTGGATCTGGCGATAGTTACGGGTATTGCTGGCGCCCGCCAGTTTATTAGCGCTGATAACGTGGAAACCGTGGCTGGCGAAATCGAGATACTGATTAGCCAGCTGTTCGCTGGCGGTCACATCCAGCACCACCAGGTCATCGTACGGATGGGCACGCATCCACAGGAATAGCGACTCCTCATCCTGCTCAATGGCTTCGTCGTTAAAGAAGGCCAGCGCGCGGCTGGCGTCCAGCCCTTCATAGCTGAGCAGGCTGCGGCGGCTGTCCACTACCCCCGCCAGCACAAATTCGAACCCGGTACGTGCCGAGAGCGTGGTCTGTTCGCGGGCGAACAGCTCCAGCCAGCGGGAACCGATATTGCCTTTCCCGAACAGCACCAGGCCGATCCGTTTTTCAGCGCGGAACAGCGACTGGTGCAGGCCCTGGATCAGACTCTCGGTTGGCCCGGTGCGCATGACCGCCACCAGGCTGATGCCCTCTTCCGACTGCCAGGTAAACTCTACCGGCTGCCCTTTCAGCTGCTGCCAGAAGCGGTGGCAGTGCAGCGGGTTACGGGTGACGCCCGCCCCCACCATCGCGATCAGCGCCAGCCCCTGACGCAGACGAAGCTCGCCCGGCAGGCCCGCTTCATCAAGAATTTTCAGCGCGCTGTCGGCCACTTCTGCGGTGTAGCAGAACTGCAGCAGGTGACGGTCAGTGTGCACACCCACCGCCAGCGGGCGCACCTGGGCGCGCTTCAGGATCAGGTCGATCTCTTTGTGGGTCTGTTTAAAGTCATGTCCGGCAGGAACGAGGAACTCGATCAGGCAGATATCGTCATGGCTGGTGACGATACGCGCCCCCGTGCCGGAAGCCAGCACGCGCTCAATGCGGGTCGAGCCCTGGTCCGGCGTGTAGCTGCAGCGCAGCTGCAGATCGATATCGCTGCCGGAGACCGGCTGCAGGGTGCGGGCGTGCAGCACCGGGGCGGCCAGACGGGCCAGCTCGCTGGCTTCGTCGAGGCGCAGCAGCGGCAGCAGGCACGCATCTTTTACCTTGCGCGGGTCGGCGCTGTAGACACCGGCCACGTCGCTCCAGATGGTGACGCGGGATACGCCCGCCAGGGCACCAATCTGCGTTGCAGAGTAGTCGGAACCGTTACGTCCCAGCAGCACGGTTTCACCCGCGTTGCTGCGGCTGATAAAGCCGGTCACCACAATACGTTTATTTGGATGCTGCACCAGCAGCTGCTGGAGCAGCGGATAAGAGAGGCCTTCATCCACCTGCGGCTGGGCGCCACGCTCGGCACGCAGGAAGTCCCGCGCGTCGAGCCAGGCTGCGTCCAGGCCCTGCTGTTGCAGAACCGCCGCCATCAGCCGGGCCGACCACACTTCACCGTGGCCCACCACTTCGGCGTAGACCGCGTCGGTCACGCCGCTGTCGAGTAACCCGGCCAGCCGCTCCAGATCCTGGATAAAGGTGCTGATCAGGCCATCGGCCACGTTAGCAGGCAATAAACCGGCGATCAGTTCACTCTGGTAACGGCGTAACGCTTGTTGAACCTGATGCGCAGAGAGACGATCGGTCTGGCTTAACTTCAGCCAGCTAATCAACTGGTTGGTGGTGCTGCCCGCGGCGGAGACAACCATCATGTCCCCCGGCATCGAATACTCTGACATGATCCCCGCGACCCGCAGGTAACATTTCACATCAGCCAGACTACTACCACCAAACTTGTGCAGTTGGCGACCCTTCGCCCCTGCCTGCGCTATCACACTCATGATTACCCCTTGGCTGCGACCCGGAAGCCATTTTCCAGATCGGCAATTAAATCTTCACAATCTTCAATACCGGTTGAGATGCGTAACAGCGTCTCAGAGATCCCGGCGGCGGCACGCGCTTCAGGCGCCATGCCCGCATGGGTCATTGTTGCGGCGTGGGAGATTAAGCTTTCGACTCCCCCTAATGATTCCGCCAGCGTAAACAGTGACAACCCGCTCAGGAAGCGACGCAGCGTCTGCTCATCGCCATCCAGTTCAAAACTTAACATCGCGCCAAAACCCTTTTGTTGACGCGCGGCAATCTCGTGCCCCTGATTCTCCGGCAGCGACGGGTGATAGAGCTTTTTCACCAGCGGCTGGGTCTTCAGGAAATCGACAATCGCCTGGGCGTTACGCTGCGCCACATCCATACGCGGCGACAGGGTACGCAGCCCGCGCAGCAGCAGGTAGCTGTCAAACGCGCTGCCGGTGACGCCGATATTATTCGCCCACCATGCCAGTTCGGTGACAAGCGCTGGATCTTTAGCAATCACCACCCCGGCCACCACGTCGGAGTGGCCGTTCAGGTATTTGGTGCATGAATGCAATACCAGATCTGCTCCCAGTGCCAGCGGGTTCTGCAGCGCCGGACTGAGGAAGGTATTATCCACTACACTTATCGCTCCCGCATCCCTCGAAAGCTGACAAATTTTTGCAATGTCCACCACGCGCAGCAGCGGGTTGCTTGGACTTTCGACTAAAACCAGCTTCGGTTTTTCTGCCAGGGCCTGTTTCAGCGCCTGCTCATCACCCTGATCGACAAACAGCACGCGATAGCAACCGCGCTTCGCCAGGCTGTCGAACAGACGGTAGCTGCCGCCATAGCAGTCGTGCGGGGCCACCAGCAGATCGCCAGGCTTCAGGAACACGGTGGTCACCAGATGAATAGCCGACATGCCGGTATTGGTCATCACCGCGCCTGCGCCACCTTCCAGTTCCGCCAGCGCACGCTGGGTGACATCACGCGTCGGGTTGCCACGGCGCGAGTAGTCATGGGCGCGTGGTTCATTAAATCCGGTGAAGTTATAGGTACTGGAGAGATGAATCGGCGGGACAACGCAGCCGTACTGTTCGTCATCATTCAATCCGCTACGCACTGCGATGGTGGCCTGTTTACGCGTCATGGTGAAGGCTTCCTGGCTTAATGGATGAAAAGTCAGGCACCAGAGTAAACATTGATTATATGGACGTCAATACATCTGGACATCTAAACTTCTTTGCGTATAGATTGAGCAATACGCAAATAGCCGTTAAAATTACATGCTTTAGCGCATAACCCAGAGGCAATATCCGTGTCACGGTGGCGTCTCTACGGTAAACTACGCAGGATTATGGCGCGAAACCCGGCGAACCGCTGCGGTGTCGGCCTCATATTAATGACAGAGAGGATTAAAGGTATCTCATGGCTGAATGGAGCGGCGAATATATCAGCCCATACGCTGAGCACGGTAAGAAGAGTGAACAAGTAAAGAAAATTACGGTTTCCATTCCTCTGAAGGTGTTAAAGATCCTCACCGATGAACGCACGCGTCGTCAGGTGAATAACCTGCGTCACGCTACCAACAGCGAACTGCTGTGCGAAGCGTTCCTGCACGCGTTTACCGGTCAACCGTTGCCGAACGATGAAGACCTGCGCAAAGAGCGTAGTGATGAAATTCCGGAAGAGGCGAAGGTGATCATGCGTGAGCTGGGTATCGACCCGGATACGTGGGAATACTGATTTGCAGATATAAAAAAAGCGCCTTGCGGCGCTTTTTTTTCGGGATGCTTATTTCGCGCCCGGGATGCTGAAACGCTTGTTGAAGCGGTCAACACGGCCACCGGTTGCAACATCACGCTGCTTACCAGTGTAGAACGGGTGGCATTTGCCGCACACGTCCAGGTTCAGATCGTGACCCACGGTGGAGCGGATCTGGATAGAGTTACCGCAAGAACAGTTAGCAGTAATCATTTCGTATTTAGGATGGATATCTTTTTTCATGGGGAGAACCTCAGTTAAGGCCGCGTCGCTCTTCCAGCCCTAACGCCAGACACCACGCGATGTTGAATGTAAGTTCTTTGATGCAAAGTGCACCAAAGGCGGCGAATCATACAGAATTTAACCAGGGTATGCAAACTGATCCGCCCGCCGCCTTTCACTAATGTGTATACTAACGCGCCACTTTTCAAGTCAGGAAGATTCGATGCCCGTTGCTCACGTTGCCCTGCCCGTTCCGCTTCCCCGTACCTTTGATTACCTGCTGCCAGATAACATGCAGGCCAAAGCGGGCTGTCGCGTGACGGTGCCGTTTGGCAAACAGCAGCGGATAGGCATTGTGGTCGCCGTGAGCCAGCAAAGCGAGCTGCCCCTCGCGGAACTGAAAAGCGTGGTGGAGGTGCTGGACGACGAGCCGGTCTTCTCCTCCAGCGTCTGGCGCCTGCTGCTGTGGGCCGCCGACTACTATCACCATCCCATTGGCGATGTGCTGTTCCACGCCTTACCCATTCTGCTGCGGCAGGGCAAAAACGCCAGCCACGCGCCGATGTGGTACTGGTTTGCCACCGAGCAGGGCCAGGCGGTGGATATCAACAGCCTGAAACGCTCCCCGAAACAGCAGCAGGCCCTGGCGGCATTGCGTCAGGGCAGGATCTGGCGTCATCAGGTCGAGAGCCTCGATTTTAACGACGCGGCGCTGCAGGGCTTACGCAAAAAGGGGCTGAGCGAGCTGGCCTGCGAAGCCCCGGCCCTGGTCGACTGGCGCGACGGCTTTAGCGTGGCGGGTGACCGCCTGCGTCTCAATACCGAACAGGCCACCGCCGTCGGGGCGATCCACAGCGCGTCCGATCGCTTCTCGGCCTGGCTGCTGGCGGGCGTTACCGGCTCCGGTAAGACCGAAGTCTATCTGAGCGTGCTGGAAAACGTGCTGGCGCAGGGGAAGCAGGCCCTGGTGATGGTCCCGGAAATCGGCCTCACCCCACAGACCATCGCCCGTTTTCGCGAGCGGTTTAACGCCCCGGTGGAGGTGCTGCACTCCGGTTTAAACGACAGCGAGCGCCTCAGCGCCTGGCTGAAAGCCCGCAACGGCGAAGCGGCGATTGTGATTGGCACTCGTTCTTCCCTGTTCACGCCGTTTAAGAATCTGGGCGTGATCGTTATCGACGAAGAGCACGACAGCTCCTATAAACAACAGGAAGGCTGGCGCTATCACGCCCGCGACCTGGCGGTGTACCGCGCCCACAGCGAGCAGATCCCGATTATTCTCGGCTCGGCTACCCCGGCGCTGGAGACGCTGCACAACGTGCGCCAGCGCAAATACCATATGCTGCGCCTGACGCGCCGGGCCGGGAATGCGCGTCCCGCCGTGCAGCATGTGCTGGATCTGAAAGGTCAGCAGGTGCAGGCGGGATTAGCCCCGGCGTTGATTACCCGCATGCGTCAGCATCTGCAGGCCAACAACCAGGTGATCCTGTTTCTCAACCGTCGCGGCTTTGCCCCGGCGCTGCTGTGCCATGACTGCGGCTGGATAGCCGAATGCCCGCGCTGCGATCACTACTACACCCTGCATCAGGCCCAGCATCACCTGCGCTGCCACCACTGCGACAGCCAGCGCCCGATCCCGCGTCAGTGTCCCTCCTGCGGCTCGACGCATATGGTGCCGGTCGGGCTGGGTACCGAGCAGCTCGAGCAGGCGTTAATCCCCTTCTTCCCGGGTGTGGCGATCTCGCGTATCGACCGCGATACCACCAGCCGCAAAGGGGCGCTTGAGCAGCAGCTGGCAGAAGTCCATCGCGGCGGGGCGCGCATTCTGATTGGCACCCAGATGCTGGCGAAAGGGCATCACTTCCCGGACGTCACCCTGGTGGCGCTGCTGGATGTCGACGGCGCGCTGTTCTCGGCGGATTTCCGTTCCGCAGAGCGCTTTGCCCAGCTCTACACCCAGGTGGCAGGCCGCGCCGGGCGTGCCGGTAAGCAGGGCGAAGTGGTGCTGCAAACCCACCATCCCGAACACCCGCTGCTGCAAACCCTGCTGCATAAAGGCTACGACGCCTTCGCCGAGCAGGCGCTGGCCGAACGCCAGACTCTGCAGCTCCCGCCTTGGACCAGCCATGTGATTATCCGCGCCGAGGATCACAACAACCAGCAGGCCCCGCTGTTCCTCCAGCAGCTGCGCAACCTGCTGCAGGCCAGCCCGCTGGTGGATAATCAGCTGTGGATTTTAGGTCCGGTTCCGGCGCTGGCCCCGAAACGCGGCGGGCGCTATCGCTGGCAGATCCTGCTGCAACATCCGTCGCGGATCCGCCTGCAACATATCGTCAGCGGAACGTTAGCCTTAATTAATACGCTGCCGGAAGCGCGCAAAGTGAAGTGGGTGCTGGACGTCGATCCTATCGAAAGCTAAAAAATGGTGGGAGGCGGATCGAAAAATTAAACATGCCTCACACTTTTTATGAAAATTCTGTAACCGCTTCCATTCGCAATCTGATAAAACTGACTCAGTCAGAAGAGCGGTGATACGCCGGCGAGGAGAAGAGGTTGAAGTCCAGGAAAGAGGTCGCCTCAGCGACCATGAAAGATGTTGCCCTGAAAGCAAAAGTCTCAACGGCAACGGTATCCCGAGCCTTAATGAATCCCGATAAAGTCTCTCAGACCACACGTAATCGTGTTGAGCAGGCTGCGCTGGAGGTGGGTTATCTGCCTCAGGCGATGGGCCGTAACGTCAAACGTAACGAATCCCGCACCATCCTGGTCATTGTGCCCGACATCTGCGATCCCTTTTTCAGCGAAATTATCCGCGGCATCGAAGTGACCGCCGCGGGACAGGGCTACCTGGTGCTGATTGGCGACTGCGCCCACCAGAATCAGCAGGAAAAAACCTTCATCGACCTGATTATTACCAAGCAGATCGACGGCATGCTGCTGCTCGGCTCACGTCTGCCCTTCGATGCCAGCATTGAAGAGCAGCGCAATCTGCCGCCGATGGTGATGGCCAACGAATTCGCCCCTGAGCTGGAACTGCCTACCGTTCACATCGACAACCTCACCGCCGCGTTTAATGCCGTGAACTATCTGCAGGAGCTGGGCCATAAGCGCATCGGCTGTATCGCCGGGCCGGAAGAGATGCCGCTGTGCCATTATCGCCTGCAGGGTTACGTTCAGGCGCTGCGCCGTACCGGGGCGACGGTCGATCCGCACTACATTGCCCGGGGCGATTTTACCTATGCCGCAGGCGGGCTGGCACTGGAAAAACTGCTCTCGCTGCCACAGCCGCCCACCGCGGTGTTCTGTCACAGCGACGTGATGGCGTTGGGCGCGCTCTCGTATGCCAAGCGCCATGGCCTGAATGTGCCGAAAGATCTCTCCATCATTGGCTTCGATAACATTTCCCTGTCTGAGTTTTGCGATCCACCGCTCACGACCGTGGCGCAGCCGCGCTATGAGATAGGCCGGGAAGCGATGCTGTTGTTACTGGATCAACTGAACGGTCAAACGGTCAGCAGCGGCTCCCGTTTACTGGACTGTGAATTGATTGTTCGCGGTTCAACCCGGGCGCTAACGTAAAGCCGCCGCCTTTCAGACGTCCTCATCTGGTCAAAGGCCCGTCGCTTAAGTAACATGACGGGCTGACAAATGAATAAATACAGCGAAACGATAGTGGCACAACGAGATTATGTACGTCGCGGCCAGCCGGCACCTTCGCGACGCAAAAAGAGTAGCTCACGGAAACCGCAACGCAGCATGCCTGCGGTCTCGCCTGCCATGGTCGCGATTGCGGCGGCGGTACTGGTGGCATTCATCGGCGGCCTCTGGTTCATTACGCACCATAAAAAAGAAGAAGCCGAAGCGCTGCAGGGCAATAAAGTTGTCGGCAATGGCTTACCGCCGAAACCGGAAGAGCGCTGGCGTTATATTAAAGAGCTTGAGAGCCGCCAGCCGGGCGTGCGTGCGCCGACAGAACCGTCTGCCGGTGGCGAGGTGAAGGATCCTACCCAGTTAACCAACGAACAGCGCCAGCTGCTGGCACAGATGCAGGCCGATATGCGCCAGCAGCCTACCCAGCTCAATGAAGTGCCGTGGAATGAGCAGACGCCAGCACAGCGCCAGCAAACGCTGCAGCTACAGCGTCAGCGCCAGGCACAGCAACAAGCTCAGCAGCAACAACAACAGCAGTGGGCGCAGAGCCAGACGGTACAGCAGCCGAAAACGCAACCGCGCGTAGCGGAACAGCCGTATCAACAGCCGCGTACCGCGCAGACTCAGCCGGTGCAGCAGCCGAAAGCGCAGCCGCCTAAGCAAAATCAGCCGTATCAGGATCTGTTGCAGACCCCGACACATACCACCGCCCAGGCACCGAAAACGCAGCAGGCCGCGCCGATCACCAGAGAGACCGAGGCGCCAAAGCAGACGGCTGAGAAGAAAGACGAACGCCGCTGGATGGTGCAGTGCGGCTCCTTCAAAGGCGCAGAGCAGGCAGAAACCGTGCGTGCGCAGCTGGCTTTCGAAGGTTTTGATTCACGCATCACCACCAACAACGGCTGGAATCGCGTGGTGATTGGCCCGGTCAAAGGCAAAGACAACGCCGATGGCACCATCTCTCGTCTGAAGATGGCGGGTCACACAAACTGCATTCGACTCGCCTCCGGGGGTTGAAACCCCCAAAATCCCCCCCATCTATCATTCTATTCAGCCCTGAGCACTGGCTCAGGGCTTCTGTTTCCCGATTTTGTAACCAGGGGGTCTGCTCGTGACAACAATAGTAAGTGTACGCCGTAACGGCCAGGTGGTGATTGCCGGTGATGGCCAGGCCACACTGGGTAATACCGTCATGAAAGGCAACGTGAAAAAAGTGCGTCGTCTGTATAACGACAAAGTGATCGCCGGTTTTGCAGGCGGTACTGCTGACGCCTTCACGCTATTTGAACTGTTTGAACGCAAACTGGAAATGCATCAGGGCCATCTGGTGAAAGCCGCCGTTGAGCTGGCGAAAGACTGGCGTACCGACCGTATGCTGCGCAAGCTCGAAGCGCTGCTGGCGGTGGCCGATGAAAATGCCTCGCTGATCATCACCGGTAACGGTGACGTGGTGCAGCCAGAAAACGATCTGATTGCGATCGGCTCCGGTGGCCCGTACGCCCAGGCCGCTGCGCGCGCGTTACTGGAAAACACCGAGCTGAGCGCTCGTGAAATTGCCGAGAAGGCGTTGGGTATTGCAGGTGATATCTGTATCTACACCAACCACTTCCATACCATCGAAGAATTGAACTCAAAAGCGTAAGGATCTCCCATGTCTGAAATGACCCCACGCGAAATTGTCAGCGAACTGAACAAACACATTATCGGCCAGGATAACGCCAAGCGTTCGGTGGCAATTGCCCTGCGTAACCGCTGGCGTCGTATGCAGCTGGATGAATTGCTGCGCCATGAAGTCACGCCGAAAAACATTCTGATGATCGGCCCGACCGGTGTCGGTAAAACCGAGATCGCCCGTCGCCTGGCGAAACTGGCTAATGCGCCGTTCATCAAAGTCGAAGCGACCAAGTTCACCGAAGTAGGCTATGTCGGGAAAGAAGTGGACTCTATCATCCGCGATCTGACCGATTCTGCGATTAAAATGGTGCGCGTCCAGTCCATCGAGAAAAACCGCTATCGCGCCGAAGAGATGGCGGAAGAGCGCATTCTGGATGTGCTGATCCCACCGGCGAAAAATAACTGGGGCCAGAACGAACAGCCTGCTGAGCCGTCCGCTGCACGCCAGGCATTCCGCAAAAAACTGCGTGAAGGCCAGCTGGATGGCAAAGAGATTGAGATCGATCTCGCTGCTGCGCCAATGGGCGTGGAAATCATGTCTCCTCCGGGCATGGAAGAGATGACCAGCCAGCTGCAGTCCATGTTCCAGAACCTGGGCGGGCAGAAGCAGAAGCCGCGTAAGCTGAAAATCAAAGACGCGATGAAGCTGCTGATTGAAGAAGAAGCGGCGAAACTGGTGAATCCGGAAGAGCTGAAGCAGGACGCCATCGACGCCGTTGAACAGCACGGTATCGTGTTTATCGATGAGATCGATAAAATCTGTAAGCGCGGTGAATCCAACGGTCCGGATGTCTCCCGTGAAGGCGTACAGCGTGACCTGCTGCCGCTGGTTGAAGGCTGCACTGTCTCCACCAAGCACGGCATGGTGAAAACCGACCACATCCTGTTTATCGCTTCTGGTGCATTCCAGGTGGCGAAGCCGTCTGACCTGATCCCGGAGCTGCAGGGTCGTCTGCCCATTCGCGTTGAGCTGCAGGCGCTGACTACCGAAGACTTCGAGCGCATCCTGACCGAGCCAAACGCCTCCATCACCGTGCAGTACAAAGCGCTGATGGCCACCGAAGGCGTGAACATTGAGTTCACCGAAGACGGTATCAAGCGTATCGCCCAGGCGGCATGGCAGGTTAACGAAACCACCGAAAACATCGGTGCGCGTCGTCTGCACACCGTGCTGGAACGCCTGATGGAAGACATCTCTTATGATGCGAGCGACCTGAATGGTCAAAGCATTACCATTGATGCTGACTATGTGAGTAAGCACCTTGATGCTTTAGTAGCAGATGAAGATCTGAGCCGTTTTATCTTATAATCGCGGTCATTGCATTTTCATCACTGATGATGGGGCTGAAAAGCCCCATTTTTATTGGCTAATAATCCTATGACAGAAATCAGCCGTACGCGTGCCTGGCTGGAAAGCCTGCGCCCTAAAACCCTTCCTCTCGCCTTCGCCGCCATCGTGGTGGGTACGGCCCTCGCGTGGTGGCAGGGACATTTCGATCCCCTGGTGGCGGCGCTGGCGCTAATCACCGCCGGGCTACTGCAAATCCTCTCCAATCTCGCCAACGACTATGGCGATGCCGTCAAAGGTAGCGATAAGCCCGACCGTATCGGCCCCTTGCGCGGAATGCAGAAAGGGGTGATCACCCAGGCGCAGATGAAGAAAGCGCTGATTATCACCGTGGTGCTAATTTGTCTCTCCGGGATTGCGCTGGTGCTGGTGGCCTGTAAAACCCCGGCGGATGCGGTTGGCTTCCTGGTGTTGGGCCTGCTGGCGATTATCGCGGCGATCACCTATACCGTCGGCACTCGCCCTTACGGTTACATCGGGCTGGGCGATATTTCGGTGCTGGTGTTCTTCGGTTGGCTGAGCGTGATGGGCAGCTGGTATCTACAGGCGCATACGCTGATCCCTGCTCTGGTCCTGCCGGCAACCGCCTGCGGCATGCTGGCGACGGCGGTGCTGAATATTAACAACCTGCGCGATATCGACAGCGATCGGCTGAACGGCAAAAACACCCTGGCGGTGCGTCTTGGGCCGGTGAATGCGCGCCGGTATCACGCCTGCCTGCTGATGGGTGCCCTGCTCTGTCTGGCGCTGTTTAACCTGATATCACTGCACAGCGTCTGGGGCTGGCTGTTTGTGCTTGCCACGCCGCTGCTGGTGAAACAGGCGCGTTTCGTAATGCGCGAGCAGAGCGCCTCGGCGATGCCGCCAATGCTGGAACGCACGGTAAAAGGGGCGTTACTGACTAACCTGTTGTTCGTGATTGGGATTGTGCTTAGCCAGACGCTACGTTAGCTGACAAATATCAATTAACAATTGATGATTTTGCCAACAATGCGTTTCGCGCGATATACTGAAATCACTCGCAGCAACTGAACCTTAAGCCTATGAAATACGATACCTCTGAGCTTTGTGACATCTACCAGGAAGATGTTAACGTCGTAGAACCGCTGTTTTCCAACTTTGGAGGACGGTCGTCGTTTGGCGGACAGATCATCACGGTGAAATGTTTTGAGGACAACGGGTTGCTGTACGATCTGTTTGAACAAAACGGCCGTGGTCGCATTCTGCTGATCGACGGCGGCGGCTCCGTGCGTCGCGCATTAATCGATGCAGAACTTGCCCGTCTCGCCACGCAAAATGAGTGGGAAGGCATGGTGGTCTATGGCGCGGTGCGCCAGGTAGATGACCTCGAAGAGCTGGACATCGGCATTCAGGCAATTGCCGCTATTCCGGTAGGTGCCGCAGGTGATGGCATTGGCGAAAGCGACGTGCGCGTCAATTTCGGCGGGGTGACGTTCTTCTCCGGTGACCATCTGTATGCCGATAACACCGGCATTATCCTGTCTGAAGATCCGCTGGATATTGAGTAATAAAAAGCCGGGTGGCGGCTTCGCCTTACCCGGCCTACAAATTCTGCTTATTCCCTATAGCTTTCGCGGTGTAGCAAGGCGGCAAGCAAATGAATCCCCAGGAACATAGATAACTATGTGACTGGGGTGAATGCGCGCAGCCAACGCCGCTACGACGTGAAAGATGACGGGAATTAGACCTCTTCCATACGTCCCAGCAGGGCATGCAGACGATCCTGCCAGCCAGTCTGCTGTTCGCGCAGGTGGTGGTTTTCACGCTCCAGCTCTTCGCGACCGTGCTGGGCAGTCTGAATTTCCTGCGACAGCGCGTTGTTTTTTTCTTTCAGCTCTTCGATTTCCATCTGCAGCAGGGTGATGGTATCAATCGCCTGCTGTACTTTCGATTCCAGTTTCTCAAACACTTCTAACGACATAATGCTACCTCTCCTGAATTTGCAAGGCGACGCTTGACGTAAACGCGCACAACACCTGGTGTCGATTGTATGGAGCCCCGCCCTCCCTGTCCAGCGGCAGACCGCGCAGATTGCGGTTTGCAACACTTTTCAGCCTCCTCCTGGTGCGTTCGCGTCATATACCTCTAAATTGTTAACACTTTAGTTAATGGAATGCTTCGTCCCGTCCTGGCCTGTAAACACTAACGCACACTTAATGGCGCGTTATCGCTCATTTTGTTGACGCGGCACACACATTTTAAGTTCGATATTTCTCGTTTTTGCTCGTTAACGATAAATTAACACTGTGACTACAGGACATCGTGGCGATTGTGACGATCGGCGCGATGACAATAACCATTATTATTCTTTCAGGATCCGATTATGAGTGAAACATCAACCTTAAAAGGCCAGTGCATCGCAGAGTTCCTGGGTACTGGGTTGTTGATTTTCTTTGGCGTAGGATGCGTGGCGGCGCTAAAAGTGGCGGGCGCCAGCTTCGGTCAGTGGGAGATCAGCATCATCTGGGGTCTGGGAGTGGCGATGGCAATCTACCTGACGGCAGGTGTTTCAGGTGCCCATCTCAACCCTGCGGTAACCATCGCGCTGTGGCTGTTTGCCTGCTTCGACAAACGCAAGGTTGTTCCCTTTATTGTGGCGCAGTTTGCCGGTGCCTTTTGCGCCGCAGCGTTAGTTTACGGGCTCTATTACAATCTGTTTGCTGACTTCGAACAGACACACCATATGGTACGCGGCAGCGTCGAGAGCCTTGACCTGGCAGGTATCTTCTCTACCTATCCGAATCCGCACATTAACTTTGTGCAGGCCTTCGCAGTTGAGATGGTGATCACCGCGATTCTGATGGGCGTCATCATGGCGCTGGGCGATGATGGCAACGGCATTCCGCGCGGGCCGCTGGCACCGCTGCTGATCGGTTTACTGATTGCGGTGATCGGTGCGTCCATGGGGCCGCTGACGGGCTTCGCCATGAACCCGGCGCGTGACCTGGGGCCGAAGACCTTTGCCTTCTTCGCAGGCTGGGGCGATGTGGCCTTTACCGGCGCGAAAGATATTCCCTATTTCCTGGTGCCGCTGTTCGGCCCAATCGTTGGGGCATCGCTGGGCGCATTCGGCTATCGTAAGCTAATTGGACGCCATCTGCCGTGCGACACCTGTGTGGTTGAGGAGAATAAAAGCCTCTCCCCGACTGAATCAAAAGCTTCGCTGTAATCTGACTACGGGACTCATAAAATGACCGACAAAAAATATATCGTTGCGCTCGACCAGGGCACGACCAGCTCCCGCGCTGTCGTTATGGATCATGACGCGAATATCGTCAGCGTGTCACAGCGCGAATTCGAGCAAATCTATCCTAAGCCAGGCTGGGTTGAACACGACCCGATGGAGATCTGGGCATCGCAAAGCTCAACGCTGGTTGAAGTGCTGGCGAAAGCCGATATCAGTTCCGATGAGATTGCCGCAATTGGCATCACCAACCAGCGTGAAACCGCCATTGTCTGGGAACGCGAAACCGGTAAGCCGATTTATAACGCCATCGTCTGGCAGTGCCGCCGTACCGCGGATATCTGCGAGAAACTCAAGCGCGACGGCATGGAAGAGTACGTGCGCAGCGCCACCGGCCTGGTGGTAGACCCGTACTTCTCCGGCACCAAGGTGAAGTGGATCCTTGACCACGTTGAAGGCTCCCGCGAGCGCGCTAAACGCGGCGAACTGCTGTTCGGCACCGTGGACACATGGCTTATCTGGAAGATGACCCAGGGTCGCGTCCACGTCACTGATTACACCAACGCCTCGCGCACCATGCTGTTCAACATCCATGAGCTGGACTGGGATGAAAAAATGCTGGACGCGCTGGACATCCCGCGCGCCATGCTGCCGCAGGTGCGTAAATCGTCTGAAGTGTACGGCCAGACTAATATCGGCGGTAAAGGCGGCACCCGTATTCCGATTGCCGGGATCGCCGGTGACCAGCAGGCAGCGCTGTTTGGCCAGCTGTGCGTCAAAGAAGGGATGGCGAAAAATACCTACGGCACCGGCTGCTTCATGCTGATGAATACCGGCGAGAAGGCGGTGAAATCAGAGCATGGTCTGCTGACCACCATCGCCTGCGGCCCGCGCGGGGAGGTGAACTACGCTCTCGAAGGCGCGGTGTTTATGGCCGGGGCCTCTATCCAATGGCTGCGCGATGAGATGAAGCTTATCAGCGATGCCTTCGACTCGGAGTATTTCGCCACCAAGGTGAAAGATACTAACGGGGTGTATGTGGTACCGGCCTTTACCGGTCTGGGTGCGCCGTACTGGGATCCGTATGCCCGCGGGGCGATTTTCGGCCTGACGCGTGGGGTGAACTCTAACCACATCATCCGCGCCACGCTGGAGTCGATTGCCTATCAGACCCGTGACGTGCTGGAAGCGATGCAGGCCGACTCCGGCATTCGTCTGCACGCCCTGCGTGTCGACGGCGGCGCGGTGGCTAACAACTTCCTGATGCAGTTCCAGTCTGACATTCTGGGCACCCGCGTGGAGCGCCCGGAAGTGCGTGAAGTAACGGCGCTGGGGGCGGCTTACCTTGCCGGTCTGGCGGTCGGCTTCTGGCAGAACCTGGATGAGCTGCAGGAGAAAGCGGTCATCGAGCGTGAATTCCGCCCGGGCATCGAAACCACCGAGCGCAACTACCGTTACAGCGGCTGGAAGAAAGCCGTGAAACGCGCGCTGGCGTGGGAAGAGCACGACGAGTCCTAATCCACTTCATATTCCCTCTCCCTGTGGGGAGAGGGTCCCCAGCCCGCACCCCACCCCACTCTGTGATAAACTTCGTGCAATTCCTTTTGACCGCACGAGTACCCCATGAAACGTGAACTTGCTATCGAATTCTCCCGCGTGACCGAAGCCGCCGCCCTGGCAGGCTACAAGTGGCTTGGCCGTGGCGACAAAAATATCGCCGACGGTGCAGCCGTCCATGCCATGCGCATTATGCTTAACCAGGTCAACATCGACGGCACTATCGTGATTGGCGAAGGCGAAATCGACGAAGCGCCAATGCTGTTTATCGGTGAGAAAGTCGGAACCGGCAACGGCGACGCGGTGGATATCGCCGTCGACCCGATTGAAGGCACCCGCATGACCGCCATGGGGCAGGCTAACGCCCTGGCCGTGCTGGCCGTGGGCGATAAAGGCACCTTCCTCAATGCGCCCGATATGTATATGGAAAAGCTGATTGTCGGGCCGGGCGCCAAAGGGGTTATCGATCTCAATCTGCCGCTGGCGGATAACCTGCGCAATATCGCCGCCGCGCTCAATAAACCGCTCAGCGAACTGACGGTCACCATCCTGGCAAAACCGCGTCATGATGTAACGATCGCCCATATGCAGCAGCTGGGTGTGCGCGTCTTTGCTATTCCCGATGGTGACGTGGCGGCCTCTATCCTCACCTGCATGCCGGACAGCGAAGTCGACGTGCTGTATGGCATCGGCGGCGCGCCGGAAGGGGTGGTTTCCGCCGCGGTGATCCGTGCTCTCGACGGCGATATGCAGGGGCGTCTGCTGGCCCGTCACGACGTGAAAGGCGACAGCGAAGAGAACCGCCGTATCGGTGAGCAGGAGCTGGCCCGCTGTGCCGCAATGGGCATCGAGGCCAATACCGTGCTGCGTCTGGATGATATGGCGCGCAACGATAACGTCATCTTCTCGGCCACCGGCATCACTAAAGGCGATCTGCTGGACGGCATCACCCGCAAAGGCAATATGGCCACCACCGAAACGCTGCTGATCCGCGGTAAATCACGCACCATTCGCCGCATTCAGTCGATTCACTATCTCGACCGCAAAGATCCCGACGTGCAGACCCACATTCTGTAAAACCATTTGATCAATTGAGCTTTCCGGCCCCCACGGGCTGGAAATCTCCCTCTCAGGTAAGGAAGATAGAACCCGAGATCAGCACAGGAGAACATCATGGCAGACTGGGTAACAGGTAAAGTCAAAAAGGTAGAGTTCTGGACCGATGCGCTATTTAGTCTCACCGTCCATGCGCCCATTCATCCCTTTACTGCCGGGCAATTTGCCAAGCTGGGGCTGGAAATCGACGGCGAACGCGTGCAGCGCGCCTACTCCTATGTCAACGCGCCGGATAATCCGGATCTCGAGTTCTACCTTGTCACCGTCCCCGATGGCAAACTCAGCCCGCGCCTGGCGGCCCTCAAACCAGACGATGAGATCCAGATCGTCAGCGAAGCCGCTGGTTTCTTCGTGCTTGAGGAAGTTCCGGACTGCGACACCCTGTGGATGCTGGCCACCGGTACCGCCATTGGCCCGTATCTGTCGATCCTGCAGTACGGGAAAGACCTGGAACGTTTTAAAAACATCGTGCTGGTACATGCCGCGCGCTATGCCGCTGATCTGAGCTATCTGCCACAGATGCTGGAACTGCAGAAGCGCTACGAAGGGAAAGTGAAAATTCAGACGGTGGTGAGTCGCGAAACGGTGCCAGGTTCCCTGACCGGACGCGTACCGGCGCTGATTGAAAACGGTGAACTGGAAGCCGCTGTTGGCCTGCCGATGACCGCTGAGACCAGCCATGTGATGCTGTGCGGCAACCCGCAGATGGTGCGCGATACCCAACAGCTGTTGAAAGAGACCCGGCAGATGACCAAGCATTTACGCCGTCGGCCGGGCCATATGACTGCAGAGCACTACTGGTAATTAACGGTACTTTACGTCGATCGTATCTTTGCCGTATTTGTTCTCGCCCTGGGTGCCCACAAACGCGCCCAGGTCGACAATAATCATCACAAAAATAATGGTCGGGATCAGCCTGCCAACCACCCACGGCAGCATGGAAGGCAGCATCGACCAGTTGCCCGCCAGTAGCATCCACGCCAGCACCACCAGCAGCGCCCATAGCCCCGAGCGACCCCGATCGTGCAGACGTTTCACTAATACCGCTGCGGTCGGCCACAGCAGCGAAACCAGCGCGAATGCCGCCGTCTGGGTGTTCAGCCACGCGTTATTGGCAAGAATAAACAGACCCAGCATGGCGACAATCCATACGCCAATCCAGATCCAGAAATCACGGCGCCCAATACGCCCTTTGAATGAAAACAACCACTGCTGTATGGTCATGCCAGGTTCCTTAGTATCATTGCGGAGCGTAGTTTACCCTGGAGTCGCATCCTTTTGACAAGCCAGCCAGATATCGTTTTAATCGTCACAGTAACATTCAGAGACTTTATTGATGAAGATGTGGTTTCACCTTATTTGGCTGGGTTTAACGCTGTCGTGCGCGAGCGTTTCTTTGCGCGCTGCCGAGACATCCGCACCGGCAACCGCTCCCTACGTGATGCCGGGCGCGCCGTCGTTTGATCAATCCATTAGCCTGTTCCGCGAGGGCTTCAATAGCGATAACCCCACTCTGTCGCTGAATGAGTTTCGTGCCATAGATGGCACCCGCGATACCCCCAATCTGACCCGCGCCGCCAGCAAGATTAATGAGAATTTGTACGCTTCAACGGCGCTGGAACGCGGAACGCTCAAAATCAAAAGCATGCAGATCACCTGGCTGCCGATCCAGGGGCCGGAGCAGAAAGCCGCCAAAGCCAAAGCGCTGGAGTACATGAGCGCCATTTTACGGGCGTTTACCCCGGCGTTGACCAAATCACAAAGCCAGCAAAAGCTGCAAAAGCTGCTGGCTGCCGGTAAAAACAAACGTTACTACGCCGAAACAGAAGGCGCGGTTCGCTATGTGGTGGCAGATAACGGCGAAAAGGGGCTGACCTTCGCTGTTGAACCGATTAAGCTGGCGTTATCTGAGACCCTCGGCGGGGCGAATTAATGACAAAAAGCAAAGCCTTTCGAGGGAAAATCTCTATACTGATTCACAGACCATGCTGCCCAGCCGGGTGGCCATATTCCTTAATTCGCTCTTGAGCGTGGAGAATTGAAATGCGACATCCTTTAGTGATGGGTAACTGGAAACTGAACGGCAGCCGCCACATGGTAAACGAGCTGGTAGCTAACCTGCGTAAAGAGCTGGCTGGCGTGACGGGCTGTGCTGTTGCGATCGCTCCGCCGGACATGTACCTGGATATGGCTAAACATGCCGCTGACGGCAGCCACATCGTGCTGGGTGCTCAGAACGTTGACGTTAACCTGTCTGGCGCGTTCACCGGTGAAACCTCCGCTGAAATGCTGAAAGATATCGGCGCGAAATACATCATCATCGGCCACTCTGAGCGTCGTACCTACCACAAAGAGTCCGACGAATTCATCGCTAAAAAATTCGCTGTGCTGAAAGAGCAGGGTCTGATCCCGGTTCTGTGCATCGGTGAAACCGAAGCCGAAAACGAAGCGGGCAAAACGGAAGAAGTCTGCGCACGTCAGATCGACGCCGTGCTGACCACTCAGGGCGCGAGCGCGTTCGAAGGCGCGGTTATTGCTTACGAGCCAGTATGGGCGATCGGTACCGGCAAATCTGCCACCCCAGCGCAGGCTCAGGCAGTTCACAAATTTATCCGTGACCACATTGCTAAAGCAGACGCGAAAGTGGCTGAGCAAGTGATCATCCAGTACGGCGGTTCCGTAAACGCAGCAAACGCTGCTGAGCTGTTCACCCAGCCGGACATCGACGGCGCGCTGGTTGGCGGCGCATCCCTGAAAGCTGACGCTTTCGCGGTGATCGTTAAAGCAGCAGAAGCGGCTAAACAGGCGTAAAAAACCTTTGCGGCGGGTGGCGCTTCGCTAACTCGCCCTACAGTTCTGTAAGCCCGGTAAGCCCGGTAAGCGCCAGCGCCACCGGGCTTTTTTTATAATTTCCCCAGCACGCTAAACCACAGATAATCCAGCGGCAGCAGTACCAGATAGGTTACCAGCGCCAGCGCCAGGCAGAGCAGCATCCCCGCCCGGGCAGGCACCCTCCCCAGCCCCATCGCCACCACAATCGGTGACGCCTGATACGGCAGCAGCGGTGTGGAGTACCCCAGTACCTGAATCATAATTACCGACAATAACGGGAAGCCGGTAGCGTCCGAGAAGCTTTGCGCCAGGGTGGTGTACAGCGCCGGAACCCCGTTGGCGGTCATGATGAAATTCAGCGCGGTGGTAATGCCGGTCAGCGCGAGGAAACTGGTGAACGGCGCATCGGCATCCAGCGGCATCACCCGCATCAGCGCCTCACCCACCGCATTGCCAATCCCGGTCTGCGTCACGGTGATCGCCAGTCCAAGGATGCCCGCCACATAAATACAGGTCCGCATGTTCACCCCGGCCGAGAACTCCTCCCCGGTGATAAAGCCTACCCGCGGCAGCATCACCACCAGCGACGCCGCAAGCCCGGTCCACGCCGGACCAATCCCGTGCCAGCTCTCCGTTACCCACATCACCAGCACCACCGCCAGCAGCCAGGCGAGACGCTTTTCATCGCGACCCATGGGCGCCGGCGGCGTCAGATCCTTCACCGGTTTTGGGGCGCCAGGGAACAGCCAGCAGATCAGGCCGATCAGAATCAGACCCTTGAGAATGCCCAGCACCGGCGTGTGCAGCAGCAGGTACGGGACATAGTTGAGATGGATACCGTACGAGCCTTCCGTCGCCCCACTCATCACCAGATTGGGCACATTGGCCGGGAGAATGGTGGCCGACAGCTGGAAGGTGCCAAAGCCCACCGCCAGCGCGAGGCCAAACCACGCCCGGGAGCCGTCGGCTATGCCGGCCCGCTTCGCCATCGCCGACACAATCGGCATCAGCAGCGCGATGCGCCCCATGTTGGAGGGCATTACAAAGGCCAGCGCATAGGTGAGCAGCACCACGCTGGCCACCATCAGCGGCCAGGAGTCGGTGAGCCTGGACGACAGCGCCCGCGCCGCCCTGTCCGCCAGCCCGGTTTTGCGGATCGCCACCCCCAGCACAAATCCGCTGAACACCAGCCAGAATGCCGACGAGGCAAAGCCGCCGAAGATCACCTCCGGCGGCACAATTTTAGCGATCATCGCCGCGGTAAAGAACAGCAGCGCGGTGAGAAATTCCGGCAGCAGGGAGGTTGCCCACAGGATGATGGTGACGACGATAATCAGCGAGGGCAGAAACAGCGGGTGGGTGAACCAGAGCGACATGCCTGTCTCCTGTAGAATTTTTCAGCAAGTCTACGGCGGCAGGCAGCGGGAGTAAACGCTATTTATGGTGGGATCACTTCAGGATATCGCATTGATGATCCTGCAATTCCTCAGCGGAGGCGAGGTTTAACGTCAGCAGATTGCGCTCGGTGGCCAGCAGGATAAACGACCCATCCGCCTGCTGCGCCATCGCCATGCCGTAGCGCCCCATATGCTTGCGCGCATCAGGAACCTCTTCGGCCAGCATCATGAACGGGCTACGTTTCACCAGCTCCGCCTCCGTCACCCGACGCGCCAGATACTCGTTCCCTTCCAGCCCGCCGGGGAACGGCAGCCATTGGGTGCTGATTTTCCCCTGGTGAGCATTGAGCTTCTGACGCACGTCCGGGCGCAGACAAGAGATATGGATATGAAAATGATTTTGCGTGCGCCCGACCCGCGAATTGATGGCCAGCGATACCGCGCTGGTGGGTATCTCCGCGCCGTGCTTCAGACGCATAAAACTGCGCGCCTGCCATGCCAGCCAGAAGAAGTTGGGGGTCTGTGCCTTCGTCAGCAAGGGGCTTTCGCTGCCATTGATCCGGTACGTTGGCATCAGCAGATACTGCAGCGGGCCGTTGCGATCCTTGAAGACCACGTAGCCTGCATCGGGCTTTACCTGGGCACAGGGGGCGGGATTGCGGTGTTGCAGCTGTCCGGGCAGACACTGGTCGAGAACAATATAGCGTAACGCATCAGGATGACCGGCGGTCTTGAGCCAGACACCGACAATGACACTCGTCACCACCACCAGCGCCAGGAGAAGTAAAACAGCTTTTTTCATGACGCGTTCCCTGTTTTCGGTTGAACCAAAAGAGTAACGCACTTTAATGACAAACAAAAAAGCCCGACAGTATGATTCTGCCGGGCTTTCAAACGCTATGGATGATTAACGCTTGCTGATCTCATCGAAAGTACCGCCATTCGAGAAGTGATCTTTCTGCGCTTTGGTCCAGCCGCCGAACTCTTCATCAATAGTGAATAGCTTCAATTTCGGGAAGGTATTTTCATACTTCTTCGCCACCGCTTCATCACGTGGACGGTAGTAATTCTTCGCGGCGATCTCCTGGCCTTCCGGGGTGTAGAGATACTTTAGGTAGGCTTCCGCCACGGCCCTGGTGCCTTTCTTATCCGCCACTTTGTCGACCACAGAGACGGTCGGCTCAGCCAGAATCGATTCGCTCGGGGTCACGATTTCAAACTTGTCTTTACCCAGCTCGTTGGTCGCCAGCAGGGCTTCGTTTTCCCACGCAATCAGCACATCGCCAATACCGCGTTCCACGAAGGTGTTGGTTGAGCCACGCGCGCCGGAGTCCAGCACTTCGACGTTTTTAAACAGCGACTTCACAAAATCCTGGGCTTTAGCCTGGTCGCCATTGTTGTGGTGCAGGGCGTAGCCCCAGGCGGCCAGGTAGTTCCAGCGAGCGCCGCCGGAGCTTTTCGGGTTCGGGGTGATCACCGACACGCCCGGCTTAACCAGGTCGTTCCAGTCGTGGATCTGTTTCGGGTTGCCTTTACGGACCAGGAAAACGATGGTGGACGTGTATGGCGCAGAGTTGTCCGGCAGACGTTTGATCCAGTTTTTATCGATACGACCGCGTTCCGCGATAGCGTCCACGTCATATGCCAGCGCCAGGGTCACCACATCGGCTTCGATACCGTTGATCACCGAGGTCGCCTGCTTACCGGAGCCACCGTGCGACTGGCGGATCACCACGTTATCGCCGGTTTCCTGTTTCCAGTGAGCGGCGAACGCCTTGTTGTACTGGTCGTACAGCTCACGTGTCGGATCGTAAGACACGTTCAGTAACTGGATATCCTTTGCCAGAACGCTGGTCGATGCCAGCAGTAAAGTTAACCCCACGCCCCATTTGTTCATCGTCCCACTCTCTTAATATTGTGTTTGATGAATGCAGCGTGCCAGAAAGCGAATCAATGATTAAAGAATAAAAAAAGATTGGCTATAACTTTGTGGAATAAAAAATGGGCAACAGGCGTGAAAAAGCCGGGTGGCGGCTTCGCCTTACCCGGCTACAAGGACAACTGACCCTGCTTTTGTAGGCCGGGTAAACGCAGCGCCACCCGGCAACAAATCGCTGATTAGTACAGTTTTTTCGCGCAGTCCAGCCAGTCACCTTTGAACGGACGCTTCATGCTTTCGATGGCGTCGATGATGTCATGGTGAACCAGTTTTTCGTTCTGAATCCCGACGCAACGGCCGCCGAAGCCCTGCTGCAGCAGCTCAATAGAGTACGCGCCCATACGGGAGGCCAGGATACGGTCGTAAGGACCCGGGGAGCCGCCACGCTGGATGTGGCCGAGAACGGTGGCACGGGTTTCGCGCTTGGTTTCGGTTTCGATGTAGCGAGCCAGCTCTTCGATGTCGCAGATGTGCTCGGTGATCGCCACGATGGCGTGTTTTTTACCTTTGGCAATACCGGCTTTGATTTCCGCGACCAGGTCTTCACGACTGAATTCGACTTCCGGCACCACCACGAACTCACAGCCGCCAGCAATGGCTGCTGCCAGGGTCAGGTCGCCACAGTAGCGGCCCATCACTTCAACGATGGAGATACGCTGGTGAGAGGAAGAGGTATCGCGCAGACGGTCAATCGCTTCCACAACGGTGCCCAGCGCAGTGAAGAAACCGATGGTGTAGTCGGTGCCCTTGATGTCGTTGTCGATGGTGCCAGGCAGACCGATGCACGGGAAGCCCATTTCGGTCAGGCGTTTTGCGCCCATATAGGAGCCGTCACCACCGATAACCACCAGCGCGTCGAGGCCGCGTTTTTTCATGTTCTCGATAGCCACTTCACGGATGCGCTCTTCGCGGAATTCCGGGAAACGCGCGGAACCGAGGAAGGTACCGCCGCGGTTAATCATGTCGGAGACACTGTAGCGGTCGAGCTGCACCATGCGATCTTCATACAGGCCCAGATAACCGTCATAGATACCAAAAACTTCCAGACCTTCCGTCAACGCAGCACGGACTACGCCACGAATTGCTGCGTTCATGCCGGGCGCATCACCGCCGCTTGTCAACACACCGATTTTCTTAATCATGACTACCTCTGAACTTAGGAATGCAAAAATGAAATCTGTTGCCGGAAGACTTCTGACGACCAACGAATACTGCAAATAGTATATCAATCACTTCCAGCTGAATTGATTCAGGTCAGGCCATATGGCGGTTATTTTTCCACAAAATGCTGGCCTGGTTCACTTTTTTACAACGAATTACGAAAGCTCAAATGTCTATTGCCTGGCTTAGGTACGACTGAGCAGGGATCCTGGTGAATAATCACGTCTGACCCCGGGAATCGCTGCAAAATCGCCTGCTCCACCTGCTCAGCCACCAGATGTGCCTGAACCAGCGGCAGGTTATCTTCCATTTCTAAATGAATCTGAATAAAGCGGGTCGGCCCTGACTGCCGCGTGCGAAGATCGTGAGCACCGCTGACGCCTGGCCAGGAGGTCACAATTTCAAAGATTTCATGCCGTTCTGCGTCTGGCAAGGCGCGATCGAGAAGCGATTGCACCGCCTCGTACCCCATGCGCAACGCACTGTATAAAATATAAAAGCCAATCCCTAATGCAAATAGTGCATCGGCCCGGTGCCAGCCATACCAGGCCAGACCGAGCGCAACCAGGATCGCGCCGTTCATCATAACATCAGACTGATAATGAAGCATATCGGCCCGTACCGCCTGACTTTGTGTTTTACGCACCACCCAGCGCTGGAACGTTACCAGAACCAATGTGCTAATAAGTGCAATAACCGTCACTACCACGCCGACCCCGGGATCTTTCATCGGCGACGGGGTATACAGGTGCTGAATGCCGGTTAAAAAGAGGAACAGCGCCGAACCGGAAATAAACATGCTTTGCGCCAGCGCCGCCAGCGATTCCGCTTTGCCGTGACCAAACGTATGCTCTTCATCCGCCGGCTGCAGGGAGTAGCGCACTACCCACAGGTTAGTGACCGAGGCGGCAATATCCACCAGAGAATCGACCAGCGCCGCCAGAATACTGACTGAACCGGTATACCACCATGCGAAAATTTTAATCACTAACAGGCACGACGCCATGATCGTCGCAGCGATTGCGGCCCGGCTTACCAGCCGCCCATAGGATTGATTCATAAACACTCCTGTCATGCTATGCCGCTAGTATAACGGATGCAGAGGAGGCATTAGGATGAATAAACGGTTACGACGTTTGAATGATGGGCAAAAAAAACCCCCTCATCATGAGGGGGAAGACAGGGATGGTGTCTATGGCAAGGAAAACAGGGTCTACTGGTTACTACGGGTATTGCTACTAAAAAGCGTCGATTCAGCGTTCTTTTGCATCCGTGCAACCTCCCGCAACTGATCCATCCGTTGCTGGTGTTTCTGGTTCAAAACCGCTTGCTGCTCGGGCGTTAGCAGGTGAAACATCTGGTTGCGGACCTTGGCCATTTCGACCTGTCGGGCAACCTGCTCCTGCGCCATTTTATCTGCCTGAGCGCGCACAGCGCTTTCGTCAAAATTTTCTGCGGTGACAAGGCGGTGCATTGTCTCCATTTCGCTAACATTAACAGGGGGCTGGTCATGACGAGCCCGCTGCATCAGATCTCGCATCTGTTGACGCTGATGTTCGGTTAAACTTATGCCGTCGAACATATGGCCCTGGCCACTCTGCTGCGCGATGCCCTCCGTTGAGGGGCGGTTATCGCCGGTGATGACTCCAGCAGCCTGGCTAAATGCACTTAACGCCAGCGTTGAGGCCATGACGGCAGCGGTAACTTTGCGCATCACTTACTCCCAAAATCTTTCGTGTCGCGATTCAACGAGAGACAGTCTACGATTCAGGCTGCAAACATGCGTCAGGGGGTGTAAAACAACGTAAAGTCATGGATTAGAGAGCCTTGATGACGTAATTTCTGCCTCGGAGGTATTTAAACAATGAATAAAATCCTGTTAGTTGATGATGACCGAGAGCTGACATCCCTTTTAAAGGAGTTGCTCGACATGGAAGGCTTTGACGTGTCGGTGGCCCATGACGGGGAGCAGGCGCTGAGTCAACTCGACGATAGTATTGACTTGCTTTTGCTCGACGTCATGATGCCGAAGAAGAACGGTATCGACACCCTTAAAGAGCTGCGCCAGACACACCAGACCCCAGTGATTATGCTGACCGCGCGCGGCAGCGAACTCGATCGCGTACTCGGCCTTGAGCTGGGTGCCGATGACTATCTGCCTAAACCTTTTAACGACCGTGAACTTGTGGCGCGTATTCGGGCGATCCTGCGCCGTTCTCACTGGAGCGAGCAGCAGCAGAACACCGACAACGGCTCGCCGACGCTGGAAGTCGACTCCCTGAGCCTCAATCCGGGCCGCCAGGAAGCCAGCTTCGATGGCCAGGCGCTGGAACTCACCGGCACCGAATTCACCCTGCTTTATCTGCTGGCGCAGCACCTCGGCCAGGTGGTATCGCGTGAACATCTGAGCCAGGAAGTGCTGGGTAAACGCCTGACGCCGTTCGACCGTGCGATTGATATGCACATCTCCAACCTGCGCCGCAAATTACCGGAGCGCAAGGATGGTCACCCGTGGTTTAAAACCCTGCGTGGACGCGGCTATCTGATGGTGTCCGCTTCATGATAGGCAGTTTAACCGCCCGCATCTTTGCCATCTTCTGGCTGACGCTGGCACTCGTTTTAATGCTGGTTTTGATGTTACCTAAACTCGACTCACGCCAGATGACGGAGCTCCTCGACAGCGAGCAACGTCAGGGTGTGATGATCGAGCAGCACGTGGAAGCAGAGCTGGCCATCGATCCGCCCAATGATTTGATGTGGTGGCGCAGGCTGTTTCGCGCTATCGAAAAATGGGCGCCGCCCGGACAACGCCTGCTCCTGGTCACCAGCGAAGGCCGCGTGATTGGAGCCGATCGCAATGAAATGCAGATCATCCGCAACTTCATTGGCCAGGCGGATAACGCCGATCATCCGCAAAAGAAAAAATATGGTCGGGTAGAGATGGTGGGGCCATTCTCCGTCAATGACGGGGAAGATAACTACCAGCTCTATCTGATCCGCCCGGCGAGCAACTCCCAGTCCGACTTTATCAACCTGCTGTTCGACCGCCCGCTGCTGCTGCTGATTGTCACGATGCTGGTGAGTTCACCGCTGCTGCTGTGGCTGGCATGGAGCCTGGCGAAACCGGCGCGTAAGTTGAAAAACGCTGCGGATGAAGTGGCACAGGGCAACCTGCGGCAACATCCGGAACTGGAAGCCGGGCCGCAGGAGTTCCTGGCGGCGGGTGCCAGCTTCAACCAGATGGTGACCGCGCTGGAGCGGATGATGACCACCCAGCAACGGCTATTGTCTGATATCTCCCACGAACTGCGCACACCGCTGACGCGTCTGCAACTGGGCACCGCCCTGCTGCGCCGCCGGAGCGGAGAAAGCAAAGAGCTGGAGCGTATCGAAACCGAAGCGCATCGTCTGGACAGCATGATCAATGACCTGCTGGTGATGTCCCGCAATCAGCAGAAAAACGCGCTGGTCAGCGAAACGGT
Organism: Leclercia tamurae; assembly: GCF_025566055.1. GTDB lineage: Bacteria > Pseudomonadota > Gammaproteobacteria > Enterobacterales > Enterobacteriaceae > Enterobacter > Enterobacter tamurae. Next base: position 49,671 of record NZ_JAMHKS010000061.1, on the reverse strand, counting down.
GAAAGCCAATCATCTGTGGCATGAGGTGCTGGATAACGCGGCATTCGAAGCGGAGCAGATGGGGAAATCCTTCACCGTCAACTTCCCGCCGGGGCCATGGCCGCTGTACGGTAACCCCAACACGCTGGAGAGCGCGCTGGAGAATATCGTGCGTAACGCCCTGCGCTATTCGCATACCAAAATCGAGGTGGCGTTCTCGGTGGACAAAGACGGGATCACCATCAACGTCGATGACGATGGTCCTGGCGTCAGTCCGGAAGATCGCGAGCAGATTTTCCGTCCCTTCTATCGCACCGACGAGGCGCGTGACCGTGAATCAGGCGGTACCGGGCTGGGTCTGGCGATTGTCGAAACCGCTATTCAGCAGCACCGCGGCTGGGTGAAAGCGGACGACAGCCCGCTGGGGGGATTGCGTTTAACGCTCTGGCTGCCGTTGTATAAGCGTTCGTAATTATCCTCTCCCCAACGGGGAGAGGATAGATTATCTGCCCCACAATCTCCGCGCATTGTCTTCGATCTTGTGGCTAAGTCGCCGCTTCTGCATGGTTCGGGTCCAGCTGATCGATAACCCCGCTGCCGACAGCAGTCGATGATACTGCTCATCATCAAAGGGCATATGCCAGGCGATGGCGCAGGCGTCATGCACCGGGACATCGCTCAGGCGGGAAACCAGCGTCAGGGGCGCATCCACCGAAACTTTACCCGCGACAATCACCCGATACAGCCAGCCGGTTCTCCCGGCATTTTGCATTTGCGTGGCGATATCGGTGATCCCGAAGTGGAAATTGAGTTTGAAGCATGGAGAGCGCGGCTGGGTCACCTGGATCAGGGCGTCACCCCAGCGAAAGATATCCCCGATAAAGACGTTCTTCTCGGTTAGCCCCTCAGTAGAGAGGTTTTCGCCAAACGCCGGGGCGACAAAAAGCCCGGCCTGGTCAGGGTATTCGCTTGCCCAGTACGCATAATGCTCGCGTGGGTAGTGGCACAGCGCGCGATCCGGCCCGCCGTGGATTTTCTTCTCCGCCTGCTGATCGCCCACCAGCCCCTTTTCGGTGAGGGTGAGTTCGCCATCAACCTGCACTTTAGCAATCGCGCTCGGGCGACTGCCGTCATAATCCTTTATTTTTCCAATAAATACGTTAGCTGGATAGTCCATCGCGGCTCCTTACGCAGATTGTGGATATAAAAAAAGCGAGTCATCAGACTCGCTTCTCACAGACGGCTTTGCAACCTTATTTTTTAGCGGCGAAACGTGCTGCTGCTTCGTCCCAGTTCACTACGTCCCAGAAGGCTTTGATGTAGTCCGGGCGACGGTTCTGGAATTTCAGGTAGTAAGCGTGTTCCCACACGTCCAGACCCACGATTGGGAAACCGGATGCGCCAGAGATTGCTTCACCCATCAGCGGGGAGTCCTGGTTTGCAGTGGAAACCACAGCCAGTTTGTCGCCTTTCAGTACCAGCCACGCCCAGCCTGAGCCGAAACGGGTAGCAGCGGCTTTTTCAAACTCAGCTTTGAAGTTGTCAACGGAGCCGAAGTCGCGCTCGATAGCGGATTTCAGGTCACCCTGCAGGGTGGTACCGGTTTTCAGGCCTTTCCAGAAGAAGCTGTGGTTAGCGTGGCCGCCCGCGTTGTTACGCAGTACGGTTTTCTTGTCAGCCGGCAGTTGATCCAGTTTGGTGATCAGCTCTTCAGCAGGCAGGCTGGCGAATTCTGGCAGGCTTTCCAGCGCCGCGTTGGCGTTGTTAACGTAAGTCTGGTGGTGTTTGGTGTGATGGATCTCCATCGTCTGCTTGTCGAAATGCGGCTCAAGGGCGTCGTAAGCGTACGGCAGGGATGGCAGGGTATAGCTCATAATCATCTCCATTATTGTCGGGCGGCAAACGTGTTAATGCCGCGTAAGCAGTTGGTTCATTATAGTTAATTAAATGATATTGAAAATGTTTATCAATGCCGTAGTTTTAATAAGGTTATAACTTTTAGTTATGTCACTGATCTGGCGGGGCGTGTGGTGGCACTCAGGGGTGAGCAGATATTCTATTACGCCGCGTTATGGCTGCGGTGGCGCCACTGAACCGGGGTCATCCCCACTTCGCGGTTAAACACCACCGAGAAATAGTTACTGTCCTCAAAGCCGCACTGCATGGCGACTTCGCTGACCATCAGCTCGGTGTGCTGCAGCAGATACTGCGCGTGGCAGATCCGCAGCTGGCGCAGGTAGTGGTTCACCGTCATCCCGGTCTGGGTACGGAACTGCTGGCGCAGGGCGCGCTCGCTGCACTGCTCCTGCTCGCAAAACTTCTCCAGCACAAAGCTGCGGTTCAGGCTGCCCGCCAGGGCGGTGATCAGCTTATCCAGCAGCGCTTCCGGTTCGCTGGCCGCCGGGTTATCCGGGGCATAACGGTAGCGTTTGAGCATGATCGTCAGCTGGGCAAACAGCAGCTCGGCCATGTCGAACGCGTGGGGATCGTTCTTCAGGCTCTCCTGCTCCAGCTGGGCGATCACCGGGCGCACCTGCGCCATGCCGTTGCTGCCCAGCCGCCAGTGCGGAGTGCCGCCGGCCCTGAGAAAACCGGGAATGTTCGCCGCCCAGTCCACGTTGAGCTTCAGCCGGTCAGGGCAGTAGATGATGTTCTGCAGCACCAGATCGTTAACCGAGGCGTAGGAGTGTTTGTCTTCCGCGCGGATATAAAACAGGTCGCCGCGGGTGATGCGGTACGGGCGATCGTTGAGGATATGCAGGCCATTGCCGCGCCACACCAGCACCAGTTCGCAGAAGTCGTGGGTATGCTCAGCAAAAACATTTTGCGGATAGCGGTCCGCCACCGCGACGGCCTGGGCGGCGGATGCAAAAAAATCGGCTCTGCGAAGAATCAACTGTCCTGCCACATCACAACCTCACCCGGGAACAACCTGACATTATTACCCGGTTTGCGGCAATAAAACGGTGATTTTCCTCGCGTTACTGAAGCGAGGCATCCCGGCCCTGGCGAATGTCGCGCGGGGACCAGGAAAACTCCCGGCGAAACAGGGTTGAAAAGTGGTTACTGTCGCCGAAACCGCAGCGATAGGCGATATCCGTGACGCTATCGTCGGTATGACGCAGCAGATGGCGCGCTTTGATCAGCCGCAGACGGTTCAGGTAACGCTGCGGCGTCTGCCCGGTGTGCTGCTTCAGCTGGCGATGCAGGGTGCGTAGCGAGAGGGAAAAGTTATCCGCCAGCGTCTCCCAGCAGACATCCTCTGCAAAGTGATCTTCCAGCCAGGCCATCAGCTGATTGAGCCGGGCATCGTTATTCGCCGCCCCTTCCACCAGGCTACCCCGGCGCAGCAGCACCAGCAGCTGCATAAACAGGATCTCGCGGCTGGCGAGGGCGTGGGTGGCCTGCCCCTCTTCAGACTGCTCCATCTGGCTCACCAGCTGGCGCACCTGCTGCAGCGTGGACTGATTCACCCGCCAGTGCGACGGGTAGTGGCCATCCTGCTCCTGGGGCAGGAGCTGGTTCAGTCCCGACAAAAACTGGAACGCATCCGGGGAGCGATAGAGCACGTTGGTCAGGCACAGGTTATCGGTATGTTCATACATATGCCGATCATGATCGCGGACAAAGCACACCGTGCCGCCGCTGATGGTGTAGGGCTGCCCGTTGAAGACATGGATACCCGTGCCGTGCTCCACGATCACAATCTCATGGAAATCATGATGATGTTCCGGAAAGGCAGCCTGGGGCAGCCGCGGCTCAATCGCCACAGGCGAGTGGCCTGAAGGGAAAAAATCCACGCTGTGCAGTACGGTCATAACGGTTCACCAGATGATAAATGTTCTCAAAATAGTAATTTAGGGTTCCCCGGCTCACCTTAAATTTTCGACAGCAAATGGCGCAAAGCCTGTCGCTTTTTCAAGAAACGGCGGGAAAGATCCGGAAATGCGCCCACCGTCACATCCCCCAAAATCCTGGCTATTAGCGGGAAATGTGAACTCTCTCACGTTCATCTTTGCTTTCTTGCCAGCGCCTGAAATGCGCTGTCAGTGGCGAGAAGGTCACTGACCCTTCCCTTTTCTACACTGTCCGGCAATGACTTCAGGAAGGACCGGACCATGACTTTTCGCCATTGTGTGGCTGTCGATTTAGGCGCATCCAGCGGCCGCGTAATGCTGGCGAGCTACCACCGCGAGCAGCGCACCCTCTCCCTGCGCGAAATCCACCGTTTCGTGAACTGCCTGCAAAAGCAGGACGGTTTTGACTGCTGGGATATCGACACTCTGGAAGCGGAGATCCGCACCGGGCTGAATAAGGTGTGCGAAGAAGGCATTCACATCGACAGCATCGGGATTGACACCTGGGGCGTGGATTACGTGCTGCTGGACAGCAACGGCGAGCGCGTGGGCCTCCCGGTCTCCTATCGCGACAGCCGCACCGACGGGGTGATGGCGCACGCACTGGCGCAGCTCGGGAAAGCGGAGATCTATGGCCGGAGCGGCATCCAGTTCCTGCCGTTTAATACCCTGTATCAGCTGCGCGCCCTGGTGGAACAGCAGCCGGAGCTGGTGGCGAACGTCGCCCATGCCCTGCTGATCCCGGACTACTTCAGCTACCGTCTCACCGGCCAGATGAACTGGGAATATACCAACGCCACCACCACCCAGCTGGTGAACATCAATTCCGACTCCTGGGACGAGAACCTGCTCAACTGGACCGGCGCGCCGCGCGACTGGTTTGGCACCCCGACCCATCCGGGCAACGTGATCGGCCACTGGATCTGCCCGCAGGGCAACCACATTCCCGTGGTGGCCGTCGCCAGCCACGACACCGCCAGCGCGGTGATCGCTGCTCCGCTGGCCTCACAGGATGCAGCGTATCTCTCCTCCGGCACCTGGTCCCTGATGGGCTTTGAGAGCAAAACGCCTTATACCAGCGATAACGCGCTGGCCGCAAATATCACCAACGAAGGCGGGGCCGAGGGCCGCTACCGGGTACTGAAAAACATCATGGGCCTGTGGCTGCTGCAGCGGGTGCTGAAAGAGCAGAACATAACCAACCTGCCGGAGCTTATCGCAGACACCGAAAAGCTGACGGCCTGCACTTTCCTGATCAATCCCAACGACGACCGCTTTATTAATCCGGCCAATATGAGCGCCGAGATCCAGGCCGCCTGCCGCGACAGCGCCCAGCCGGTGCCGGAGAGCGCCGCCGAGCTGGCGCGCTGCATCTTTGACAGCCTCGCCCTGCTGTATGCCGAGGTGCTGCACGAGCTGGCGACCCTGCGCGGTAAGCCCTTCAGCCAGCTGCACATTGTCGGCGGCGGGTGCCAGAACCAACTGCTGAACCAGCTCTGCGCCAATGCCTGCGGTATCACGGTGTTAGCCGGGCCGGTTGAGGCATCGACACTCGGCAATATCGGCATTCAGCTGATGGCCCTCGACGAGCTGACCAGCGTGGATCAATTCCGTCAGGTGGTGACCGGCAACTACGGCCTGACCACCTTTATCCCTCATCCCGATCATGAGATTGCCCGCTACCGCACGCAGTTTCAGCAACAACGACCGACAAAGGAGCTTTGCGCATGACCACTCAACTTGAACAAGCCTGGGAACTGGCTAAACAGCGTTTCGCCGCCGTGGGCGTGGATGTCGAGGAGGCTCTGCGTCAGCTCGACCGTCTGCCCGTCTCTATGCACTGCTGGCAGGGCGATGACGTCGCCGGTTTTGAGAACCCGGGCGGCGCGCTGACCGGCGGGATCCAGGCCACCGGTAACTATCCGGGCAAGGCGCGTAACGCCGCCGAACTGCGGGCGGATCTGGAGCTGGCCCTGAGCCTGATCCCGGGGCCAAAGCGCCTGAACCTGCACGCCATCTATCTGGAGTCCGACACCCCTGTCGATCGCAACGCCATCAAGCCGGAACATTTTAAGAACTGGGTCGAGTGGGCAAAAACCAACAAGCTGGGACTGGATTTCAACCCCTCCTGCTTTTCGCATCCGCTGAGCGCCGACGGCTTTACCCTCGCCCACGCCGACGACGAGATCCGTCAGTTCTGGATCGACCACGTCAAAGCCAGCCGTCGCGTCTCGGCCTGGTTTGGCGAACAGCTGGGCACCCCGTCGGTGATGAACATCTGGATCCCGGACGGGATGAAAGACATTACCGTTGACCGCCTTGCCCCGCGTCAGCGTCTGCTGGCGGCGCTGGATGAGGTGATCAGCGAGAAGCTGAACCCGGCGCACCACATCGACGCCGTTGAGAGCAAGCTGTTCGGCATTGGCGCCGAAAGCTACACCGTCGGCTCCAGTGAGTTCTACATGGGTTACGCCACCAGCCGTCAGACCGCCCTGTGCCTGGACGCGGGCCACTTCCATCCGACCGAAGTGATTTCCGACAAAATCTCCGCCGCGATGCTGTATGTACCGCACCTGCTGCTGCACGTCAGCCGCCCGGTGCGCTGGGACAGCGACCACGTGGTGCTGCTGGATGACGAAACCCAGGCCATCGCCAGCGAAATCATTCGCCATGACCTGTTTGACCGGGTGCACATCGGCCTCGACTTCTTCGACGCCTCCATCAACCGCATCGCGGCCTGGGTTATTGGCACCCGCAACATGAAAAAAGCCCTGCTGCGCGCCCTGCTGGAGCCTACCGCCGAGCTGCGCGCGCTGGAAGCCGCAGGGGATTACACCGCGCGTCTGGCGCTGCTCGAAGAGCAAAAATCCCTGCCGTGGCAGGCGGTATGGGAGATGTACTGCCAGCGCAACGACGCCCCGGCGGGCAGCCAGTGGCTGGATACCGTGCGGGCGTATGAGCAGGACGTTCTTACCACTCGTCAGTAAACAACATTGCCGGGTGGCGCTTCGCTTACCCGGCCTACGTTTAGCTGTAGGCCCGGCAAGCTAAGCGCCGCCGGGCATTTTCAAAGGAAACACAGAATGCAGACCATCACTCAATCCTGGTTCGTCCAGGGCATGATCAAAGCCACCTCCGACGCCTGGCTGAAAGGCTGGGACGAACGCAACGGCGGCAACCTGACGCTGCGCCTGGACGACGCGGATATTGAACCCTTTGCCGCCGACTTCCATCAGAAGCCGCGCTATATCGCCCTGAGCCAGCCGATGCCGCTGCTCGCCAACACGCCGTTTATCGTCACCGGTTCTGGCAAGTTCTTCCGCAACGTGCAGCTCGATCCCACCGCCAGTTTAGGGGTGGTAAAAGTGGACAGCGACGGCGCGGGCTACCACATTCTTTGGGGGCTGACTGACGACGCGGTGCCAACCTCTGAACTGCCGGCCCACTTCCTCTCCCACTGCGAGCGAATCAAGGCCACCAGTGGGAAAGATCGCGTGATCATGCACTGCCACGCCACCAACCTGATTGCCCTGACCTTCGTGCTGGAGAACAACACGGACGTTATCACCCGTCAGCTGTGGGAAGGCAGTACCGAGTGTCTGGTGGTGTTCCCGGATGGCGTGGGCATTCTGCCGTGGATGGTGCCGGGCACCGATGAGATCGGCGAAGCCACCGCAGTTGAGATGCAAAAACATTCGCTGGTGCTGTGGCCATTCCACGGCGTGTTCGGCAGCGGCCCGACGCTGGATGAGACCTTTGGTCTGATCGACACCGCCGAGAAGTCAGCCGAAGTGCTGGTAAAGGTTTATTCGATGGGTGGCATGAAGCAGACCATCACCCGGGAAGAGCTGATTGCGCTGGGCAAACGCTTTGGCGTTAACCCTATGCAGTCGGCGTTAGATCTGTACAAATAAGAACATCGCGCCCCGCTCACCGAGACGGGGCGAACTACACCTGCAAACCCTACAAAAATCACCTCATTAAGTGGAGTAAAAGCAATGAAAATAAAGACAAGCTTGATCCTCACCGTTGCCGCCCTGGCGTTGTCCGGTTCTGCTTTAGCGGAAGTAAAAATCGCCCTGGTGGCGAAATCCTTAGGTAATGGCTTCTTCGAAGCGGCAAACGTGGGTGCCCAGGAGGCAGCCAAAGAGTTAGGTGATGTCAAAGTGATCTATACCGGGCCGACCACCACCACGGCCGAAGCGCAGATCGAAGTGCTGAACGGGTTGATCGCTCAGGGAGTGGATGCGATCGCCATCTCCGCCAACGATCCTGATGCCGTGGTGCCGGTGCTGAAAAAAGCGATGCAGCGCGGGATCAAAGTGGTGTCCTGGGACTCCGGCGTGGCGAAAGCCGGGCGTCAGATCCACCTCAACCCTTCCAATAACGCGCTGATTGGCGAGACCAACGTCAAGCTGGCGGCCGAGGCGCTGAAAGCGCTGAACGTGGAGAAAGGCGACGTGGCGGTGCTGAGCGCCACCCCAACCTCCACCAACCAGAACACCTGGATTGCCGAGATGAAAAAGGTGCTGCCGCAGTACCCTTCCGTCAATCTGGTGACCGTGGCCTATGGCGACGATCTGTCGGATAAGAGCTACCGTGAAGCGGTCGGCCTGCTGAAAACCTACCCGGATCTGAAGGTGATCGTCTCTCCGTCGTCGGTCGGTATTGTCGCCGCGGCGCAGGCGGTGAAAGATCAGGGCAAGATCGGCAAAGTCTATGTTACCGGCTTAGGCCTGCCGTCCGAGATGGCCGGCGCGGTGAAATCCGGTGCCAGCAAAAGCTTCGCCATCTGGAACCCGATCGACCTCGGGTATGCCGCGACCTACTTAGCGGATGACCTGGTGAAAGGCACGGCGACCAAAGACGAAGCCAGCATGGGCAAACTGGGCAAAGTGAAGCTGGATGCCGACGGCAGCGGCGCGATGGCTGAGCCGTTTGTTTACGATGCCAGCAATATTGATAAGTTCTCGAAAATCTTCTGATTCTTTCTCCCTCTCCCTCCGGGAGAGGGGATAAAATGGAGAACTATCATGACCCCATTGCTTCAGCTTAAAGGCATCACCAAGGTGTTCCCCGGTGTGCGCGCCCTTGAGAACGTTCAGCTTGAACTCTGGCCCGGCAAAGTCACCGCCCTGATCGGTGAAAACGGCGCGGGTAAATCGACACTGGTCAAAGTAATGACCGGCATCTACCAGCCCGACGAGGGCGAGATCCTCTACAAAGCCATTCCCATCAACCTGCCGACTCCTGACTCGGCACACAAGGTAGGCATTACCGCCATCCACCAGGAGACCGTCCTGTTCGACGAGCTGTCGGTCACCGAAAATATTTTTGTCGGTCAGTACCTCTATAAAGGCATTTTCAAAAAGCTCGACTGGCCGGAGATGCACCGCCGGGCGCAGGCGATCCTTACCCGTCTGGAGGTGCAGATTGACCCGCGCGCCACGCTGAAAACCCTGAGCATCGCCCAGCGGCATATGGTGGCTATTGCCCGGGCGCTGTCGTTTGACGCCCAGGTGGTGATCCTCGATGAACCCACCGCCGCCCTGTCGCAACATGAAATTCTTGAGTTCTATCAGATTGTTGAACGCCTGAAGCAGGAGGGGAAAGCGATCCTGTTTATCTCACACAAGTTCGACGAGATTTTTGAGCTGGCGGATCACTACACCATCCTGCGCGACGGCGTATTTGTCGGTGCCGGAGCCATCAACGACATCACCGAAGAGCGGATGGTGGCGATGATGGTGGGCCGCGCCATTACCCAGACCTTCCCAAAAGTAGAGTGTGAAAAAGGCGACACCGTGCTGGAGGTCAAAAATCTCTGCCACCCCACCGAGTTCGCTAACATCTCCTTTACCCTGCGCAAAGGCGAGATCCTCGGCTTTTACGGGCTGGTGGGGGCCGGGCGCACCGAGTTGATGCAGGCGCTCTCCGGCGTCTCGCGTCCCTCCTCCGGCAGCATCGTGCTGAACGGGAAAGAACAGCATTTCCGCCAGCCGGCGGACGCCATCCGGGCCGGGATCGTCTGCGTGCCGGAAGAGCGCCAGAAGCAGGGGGCGATTATTGAGCTGTCGATTGCGCAGAACATCAGCCTGCCCCAGCTCAGCAAGCTCAACCCCAACGGGGTGCTGCGGGACGATCGCGAGTGGCAGCTGGCGGATGAATACGCCAGACGTCTGCAGGTGAAAGCCTTTAGCTGGAAACAGGCGGTGGAAACCCTCTCCGGCGGCAACCAGCAGAAGGTGGTGATCGGCAAATGGCTGGCGACCCACCCGGACGTCATCATCCTCGATGAACCGACCAAAGGGATCGATATCGGCTCTAAAGCGGCGGTGCATCAGTTTATGTCCGAGCTGGTCGGTCAGGGGCTGGCGGTGATCATGGTCTCCTCCGAACTGCCGGAAGTGATGGGCATGGCCGACCGCATTATCGTCATGCATGAAGGGTTGATGGTGGCGGAATATCAGGCAGGGGGTGCTACCGCCGAAACCATCGTCAGCGCCGCCAGCGGTGCCAGACAGGAGGCCGCATAATGGTGCAACAGCTGCTTAAACACCGCGAGGCGCTGCTGGCGGCGGTGATCGTATTGATGATTATCGCCATCGGCACCCGCGTCCCGTCGTTTATCGCCCCGGGCAACCTGGTGGAGATGTTTAACGACACCTCGATTCTGATCATTCTGGCCCTCGGGCAGATGATGGTGCTGCTCACCAAGGGCATCGATTTGTCGATGGCGGCTAACCTGGCGCTGACCGGGATGATTGTCGCCCTGATTAACTTTAACTACCCCGAGGTCCCGGTCTGGGCGCTGCTGATCCTCGCCACCGCGCTGGGCCTGGTAATGGGCGTCATCAACGGCCTGCTGGTGTGGAAGATGGGTATTCCGGCGATTGTGGTGACGCTGGGCACCATGAGCATCTACCGCGGGATTATCTTCCTGCTCTCCGGGGGCGGCTGGGTCAACTCCAACCAGATGGGGGCCGACTTCCTCGGCCTGCCGCGTGCGTCGGTGCTGGGCTTGCCGGTGCTGAGCTGGTGCGCCATTGCCGCCCTGCTGCTGGTGGGCTATTTCCTGCGCTACAGCCGCACCGGACGCGCGCTCTACACCGCGGGCGGCAACGCCACGGCGGCGTACTACACCGGGATCAACGCCGGGAAGATGCAGTTCGTCAGCTTCTGCCTCTCCGGGGCGCTGGCCGGGTTCTGCGGCTACCTGTGGATCTCGCGCTTTGCGGTGGCCTATGTCGACGTGGCGAACGGCTTTGAGCTGCAGGTGGTGGCGGCCTGCGTCATCGGCGGCATCAGCACTATGGGCGGTACTGGCCGGGTGCTGGGTTGCCTGTGCGGGGCGCTGTTCCTCGGGGTGATCAACAATGCCCTGCCGGTGATCGGCGTGTCGCCTTTCTGGCAGATGGCGATCTCCGGGACGGTGATCGTGATTGCGGTGCTGCTCAATGAGCGCGGCAATAAACGCAAAGGACGGCTGATCCTGCGCGATGCGGCGCTGGCTCGTCAGAAACAGGCGGTAAGATCATGAGTAAAGTAATGACGTCTGAAGAGATTAAAAACACCCCCGCCCTGGCAGGCATTTTCCAGCGCCTGCTGTGCTGGGAAGGTTTTCTGCTGGCGGTCACCCTGGCGGTATTTGTGGTTAATGCCCTGGCCTCGCCGTACTTCCTTGATATCTGGAACCTGTCCGACGCCACGTTCAACTTCACCGAAAAGGCGATCATCGTCCTGCCGATGGCGATGCTGATTATCGCCCGGGAAATTGACCTGTCGGTGGCCTCCACCATCGCCCTGAGTTCAACAGTGATGGGCTTTTGTGCGGCGGCCGGGCTGGATACGCCGCTGCTGGTCTGTGTGGGCTTAGGGGTGGGCCTGCTGTGCGGGCTGTTCAACGGTCTGCTGGTAACCCGCTTTAACCTGTCGTCGATTGTGATCACCATCGGCACCATGAGCCTCTATCGCGGTATCACCTACATTCTGCTGGGCGACCAGGCGCTGAATGCGTACCCGGAGAGCTTCGCGTGGTTTGGTCAGGGGTATGTCTGGGGCGCGCTGTCGTTTGAGTTCGCGCTGTTTATCGTGCTGGCGGTGGTGTTTGCCTTCGTGCTGCACAAGACCAACTTCGGGCGTCGCACCTACGCCATCGGCAATAACCCGACCGGGGCCTGGTATTCCGGTATCAACGTCAAGCGTCACAACCTGCTCCTCTTTGCCCTGGTGGGGCTGATGGCCGGCCTGGCCTCGGTGCTGCTCACCTCGCGTCTGGGCAGTACCCGTCCGACCATTGCGATGGGCTGGGAGCTGGCGGTGGTGACCATGGCAGTGCTCGGCGGGGTCAATATTCTCGGCGGTTCCGGCAGCATGGTGGGCGTGATTATCGCCGCCTTCCTGATGGGGCTGGTGACCTTCGGCCTGAGCCTGCTCAACGTGCCGGGCATTGTGATGTCGGTGATCATCGGCGCGATGCTGATTGTGGTGATCTCCCTGCCGATCATCACCCGCCGGATTATGCAGCGAAGACGGATCTAAATGCCGGGGGGTGCTGCGTGTACGCGCAGCGCCGCCGGGCATAAAAATCACCATAATTAAGGAGAATTATCATGAGCTTTATGTTGGCGCTGCCGAAAATCAGCCTGCACGGCGCAGGCGCAATCGGCGATATGGTTAAGCTGGTGGCAACCAAACAGTGGGGCACGGCGTTGATCGTCACTGACGGTCAGCTGGTGAAAATGGGCCTGCTCGACAGCCTGTTTAGTGCGTTGGACGAACAGCAGATGTCATATCACCTGTTCGACGCGGTATTCCCGAACCCGACCGAAGCGCTGGTCCAGCAGGGCTATGCCGCGTATCAGGACGCAAAGTGTGATTACATTATTGCCTTCGGCGGCGGCAGCCCGATCGACACCGCCAAAGCGGTTAAAATCCTCACCGCCAACCCCGGCCCGTCTACCGCGTACTCCGGGGTCGGCAAAGTCATCAACGCCGGCGTGCCGCTGGTGGCGATCAACACGACCGCAGGCACGGCGGCGGAGATGACCAGCAACGCAGTGATCATCGACTCTGAACGTCAGGTCAAAGAGGTGATCATCGACCCGAACATTATTCCGGATATCGCCGTGGATGACGCCAGCGTGATGCTCGATATTCCGGCTTCCGTGACCGCCGCCACCGGGATGGATGCCCTGACCCACGCCATCGAAGCTTATGTCTCCGTGGGTGCCCATCCGCTCACCGACGCCAATGCCCTGGAGGCGATTCGCCTGATTGCCCACTGGCTGCCCGAAGCGGTGGACAACGGCCACAATATTCACGCCCGCGAGCAGATGGCCTTCGGCCAGTATCTGGCCGGGATGGCCTTTAACAGCGCCGGACTCGGGCTGGTGCACGCCCTGGCCCACCAGCCGGGAGCCACGCACAACCTGCCGCATGGCGTATGTAACGCCATCCTGCTGCCGATCATCGAAAACTTTAACCGTCCGAACGCCGTGGCGCGCTTTGCCCGCGTGGCGCAGGCGATGGGCGTCGATACCCGCGAGATGAGCGACGAAGCGGCCAGCATGTCGGCCATTCAGGCGATCCGTGATCTGAGCACCCGCGTCGGCATTCCGTCCGGCTTCAGCACGCTGGGCGTGACCAAAGCCGACATCGAAGGCTGGCTCGATAAAGCCCTCGCCGACCCCTGTGCACCCTGCAACCCGCGCGCTGCCAGCCGCGACGAGGTGCGCGAGCTCTATCTGGAGGCATTATGATCCGCAAAGCCTTTGTGATGCAGGTGAACCCTGACGCACACGAAGAGTATGAACGTCGCCACAACCCGATCTGGCCCGAGCTGGAAGCGGTCCTGAAAGACCACGGCGCGCACCACTACGCCATTTATCTGGATAAGAGCCGTAACCTGCTGTTTGCCACGGTGGAGATCGAGTCGGAAGAGCGCTGGAACGCGGTGGCAAACACCGATGTCTGCCAGCGCTGGTGGAAATATATGGGGGAAGTGATGCCCTCTAACCCGGACAACAGCCCGGTGAGTACCGGGCTGCAAGAGGTGTTTTACCTGGCCTGATGGGTCAACGCTGCCGCGCTCGCGGCAGCGATATCCCGCTTATTGCTCAACGTAAACGCCGACAGCACCGTCACTGCCAGCACAAAACAGCCCAGCATCAGATAGGTCTCCTGGAAGCCGATCCGGTCATACATATTCCCGGCAAAGGCGGAGAGGAAAATCGCCGCCAGCTGTTTAGCAAAGTTGAAGCCAATCAGGTAGATGGTCGCGGACAGTCGGGTATCGAACACGCCGGTGATGTACTTGAAGGCGCCCACCAGCAGGAACGGCACTTCCAGGGCGTGCAGCATCTTCAGGGCCACCACTTCCACGGCAGTTGTCGCAAATGACGAACCAATAATGCGCGTCGCCATGATCACCCCGGCAATCAGCAGCGTATTTTTTGCGCCGATGCGGTTAATGATCCACGGGGAGCAGAACATGATGATGGCGTTGCAGATCTCCCCGGCGGTGGTCGCAAAGCCAAACGCCCGCGTCCCCTCCTCCGGCGTAGCGAAGAAGGTTTTAAAGAAGGTGGCGAACTGCTGATCGAAGACGTCGTACACGCAGGCCACGCCAATCACGTACAGAATGAACATCCACATTTTGCGCTGGCGGAACAGGTTAAAGACGGTTCGGGCAGTGATCTGCGGCTGGTTAGCGCCGAGGGCGTTCATCACCTGCGCGGTCTGATTAGGCTTCGGTTTGGCAACCACCAGCAGCAGCATCAGTATCAGCGCCGCCCCGGACCCCATCCAGAATACATATGAGGGATCGATACTGAACAGCACCCCACCCGTCGAGGCGCACAGCCCCCAGCCGAGACAGCCAAACATGCGCGCCTTGCCGTACTCAAAGAAGCTGTTGCGGCTCACGCGTTCGATGTAGGCCTCAATCGCGCCCGACCCTGCCGAGAAGACGAAGCCGATATAGATCCCACCGCTTAGCGCCCCAAGCCAGATATTGGTTTTCAGCAGCGGGGCGAAGACGTAGAGGAAAAACGGCGCGAACAAAAACAGCAACACCGCGATGATCCACAGCAGGTGTTTTTTCAGCCCCAGTTTGTCCGACACTATCCCCAGCACCGGCTGGAACGAGATGGCAAACAGCGAGATGCAGGAGAAGACGATCCCGGTATGGGTTTTATTCAGGCCGATGATATCCGACAGCCAGATCGGCAGGAACGGAAAGCAGGTGGCCATGATGAAGAAGTAGAGAAAGAAGAACGACCCGAAGATCCAGAAGTTAGGGTTGTCTTTGTGGGTACAGGCAGTCGTGTTCATTATTTTTATCCTCAACTCAGGGCCGGTCGCCCGGCCCATTGCCCTTATACGCGTTCAACGCCAATCAGGATGGCGGTTTCCGGGTCCAGAACCGGCAGAGCCAGCCCCGCCTGCATCAGCCATTCGCCGCTCACCGTTTGCGGGGACTCCATCCACGCTGGCAGCTTGCGCATGGTGTGTCCCCCTTCGCCAGTCAGGCGGATATTGGGGTGATCGAGCAGGGTGATGCGGTACTGCGCACTGGCTTCCAGGCCCGGCATGCGCAGCGGCATCATCAGGGTGTAATCCGGCATCGCCAACTGGCTGACAATAAACAGCCCCTGACCCTGATCCTGACTCACTATCCCCTGCGCCAGCGTAGTGCTGTCGGGCATATCCACCCGCCACTGGGTGCCGTGGTGGATCACCTCCCGCCACTGCTTATGCAGGGCCGCATAGTGCCGATAGCCTTCGCGCTCCTGCTCATCCACGGCGAGGGGATCCAGCTCCAGCCCCATATGGCCGAACAGCGCCGTCAGGCCCCGGAAGGCAATGCTGTGCTGGCGGAAAGTCGCATGGCATTTATGATGACCGATATGCGCGCCCATCACCTCCGGCGGGAAGAAGTAGCTCATACCACGCTGGATAGTATTACGTTCCAGCGCGTCGTTGTTATCTGACGCCCAGAAGCGATGGCAGCGGGTCAGGACTTCATAGTCGATACGCCCGCCGCCGGAGGAGCAGGATTCAAACTCCACGTGCGGGAAGCGCTCGCCCAGGGTGTCCAGCAGACGGTAGAACTGGCGGGTCTGGGCGTCGGCAGCGGCTTTGCCGTTATGGCCCGGCTGCACCAGCTCACGGTTCATGTCCCACTTCACATAGTCCACCGCGTGCTCGCCCAGCAGCCAGCTCATGCGCTCCAGCAGGTAGTTAAAGGCGGCAGGAATGTTGAGGTTCAGCACCCACTGATGGCGACCGGTGGCCTGCTCATAACCTGGCAGAGCCAGAACCCAGTCCGGGTGGGCACGATAGAGATCGGAGTTCGGGTTGATCATCTCCGGCTCGACCCAGATACCAAACTCCATCCCGAGGCTTTTGACGTGGTTGATCACCGGCGTTAAGCCGTTGGGGTATTTCTGCTCGTCGAGATACCAGTCCCCCAGCGCCGCATGGTCATCGTTGCGCCCTTTAAACCAGCCATCGTCGATGATAAAGCGCTCCACCCCCAGCGAAGCCGCTTCGTCTGCCATCCGCATGATGTACTCAGGGTCGTGGTTAAAGTAGATCCCCTCCCAGGTATTGAGATGCACCGGGCGCGGTTTGTTCTCCGGGAAACGGATGATGTTGCTGCGCAGATAGCGGTGGAACTGCTGACTCATGCCGTTCAGCCCCTGGTTGGAGTAGCTGGCGTAGAGGCGTGGCGTCCACAGGGTTTCCCCCTCCGCCACCGCCATCTCACCCGGCAAATAGAGCGCTTCGGCCTGCAGATAGCGACGGCCATCGGTTTTGGCCTCTGCGCGCAGGCGATGATTGCCGCTCCAGCCCAGATGCACGCCCCAGACGTCGCCGTGCATTTCGCTGAAGCCCGGCGTGCCGCCGATCAGGGCCGGGAAATGCTCGTGGGAGCTGCGGCCGCGGCGGTTTTCGATCACGAAACTATCGTGCTCCAGCAGCAGGCGATGCGGCTGGAATTCGCGGATCCAGCGGCCATGAAACGCCATCACCTCGCGGGCACGTTCCGCCAGCGGCAGGGTGACGGCCAGGCGATCAACCTGCCACGGCTGGCTTTTAAGATTGGTCAGGCCGTGGCGAATCGCCAGCACGCCGCTGTCATCAAGGGCGATCTCGCTGGTCAAACGCAGGCCGGCGTTATCATCTTCGGCGGTGAGGGTCAGGGATTGTCCCTGCTGCGCTACCGCGACGGTACGAAACCGCGGCGAGCCATCCAGCCCCTGACGGTGGCCTTCAATACCCGGGGCGCCGAACAGCCCGTGGGCAAGTTCCGCCATCAGCGTGACCGGGGAGTCAACGTCCAGCCTGCCGTTGGCGATTGGGCGGGATAGCGTGGCCGCATCCTGCGGCGAAAAGTGGCGAAGGTGCGGCCCCCAGTAAAGAATTTCGGCGAACGGGTGGGTTTTGATTACCACATCGACCGTTTCGCTCGCGAGTCGTAAAACTGCCTCTTGCATCGGACATCTCCTGTCATCGGGATATCCTGAGTGTTGATCCGAAACGTTTCGGATACAAACCAAAACGTTTCGGATTTGTGATCGGGTTTAGAAATTGGGGAAAATTATGCCGTCTGACCCGGGGAGAACTCCGGCTGCCACAGCACCTGAAGCTGGCTGATGTCGTCGCCGTTAATCAGCTGCAGCACCATATCGGCGATCTGCTTGCCCACCCCCTGACGGGTGGACTGGATCACCGCCGCCACGTCGATATCAACAATGCTGTCCTGCGGCAAACCGTCGTATACCACCAGCGCTACGGCATTCTCGCCGGTTAAACGCCTCATCTGTGCCAGCGCCATCGCGGCCCCGTCGCCATGGGTGTTGCAGTCGGTGACGATGGCCGTGGGAGCGACATCCAGCGCCAGCAGCGCCTGAGTGGTGGTGTAACCCGCCCGGCGTGAAGGCGGCATGGTACGCAGCCATTCGCTGGAGAGCCCCGCCTCGTTCAGAGCATCAAGGTAGCCCTGGCGGCGCTGGGTAATAAACGCCTGATTGTTGCTCTCACCCAGCAGCGCGATGCGCTGATGACCTTGCCCGATTAACCGCCGGGTCGCGTTGTACGTGCCCGCATAGTTATCGAAGTCAAACCAGGCATAGGGCTTCGGCAAATGGCTGCGGCCCAACGCGAGGAACGGGAACCCGGCGGCCTGCAGCTGCTCGAGACGCGGATCGTTATCCAGGGTATGGGCCACGATCAGCGCATCCACGCGACGGCTCTGCACCATGCGCATATAGCTGTGCTTGTCGGCGAGATCATCGTCGGCAATCAATAATAGATCAATCTCATGTTGCGCCAGTTGGTGGCTAATTTCGCCGACCATATCCATAAAGACGCTGTTATTGAGCGGAACGGGATGCACCGGGAAGACCAGTCCTACGGCGTCGATTTTGCCCATCTTCAGACGACGGGCAAAGGTATTTGGCCGATAGCCGCGGCGCTGCGCTTCGGCTTCCACGCGGGCGCGCGTCTCGCTGGAAACGTCAAAATAGCCGTTGAGGGCGCGGCTCACCGTCGTTACCGACAGTCCCAGTTCTTTAGCAATGGCTTTAAGCGACATGATTATCCGTGTCTTTGGGTGTTAGTTTTGTTCCGCCACCATGAGCGCATAGGTATCGGGCTCAAGGGCTTTGAAGATGTGCGGCTGGTCTGCAGGATAGCAAATATAGTCCCCTTCCCCGAGCGCTTCCGGTGCGTCGATGAGGCCAACCAGCGCCCGGCCCTGAGTAATAATAATGTGTTCAACCGAACCCGGCGGATGGGGATGAGAAATACGATCCGCACCTGGCTGCGCCATCAGCATGTAGATATCACGGCGTGATCCCGGCGGGCAGGTCGCCAGCAGGATAGCCTGATAATTAGCCTGGTCGGCAACAACTTTCATCCCCTCGCCACGGCGGATCACCTGGGTCGTGGGCTGTTGCGGTTCCAGCAAACGGGCAAAGGGAATATCCAGCGCCACGCAGAGCGACCACAGGGTTTCGAGGCTGGGATTGCCGTTGCCGGACTCCAGCTGGGAGAGGGTGGATTTAGCGATCCCGGCCCGGCGAGCGATCTCCGCCAGTGAAAGCCCGGTACGCATGCGCTCCCGCACCAGGCTTTTGGCGATTACGCTAATTGGCTGCGTCATAAAACGGTCTCTTGTTCTATAAATCGAACGAATCGTTCATCTTGATAAACGAATGTGATGCGTTCATTATAATGGATACTCGTTCGATATGGCTAAAATTGTATGAAACACACGTTCTCTTGTCTCAAAGGCGACACCATCAAGGCGATTATTCTCGTGTGTCTGGCGGTGGGCGTCGTGGGGATGTCCTACGGCTCGCTGGCGATGGCGTACGGCTTCCCGCTGTGGGTACCCTTTGTGCTCTCGATTTCGGTGCTGGCGGGCGCCTCGGAATTTATGTTTATCGGCATCGTCGCCAGCGGGGGCAACCCCCTTGCCGCCGCGGCGGCCGGGCTGCTGGTCAACGCCCGCCATGTCCCCTTCGGCGTGACGGTGCGCGAGCTGGTGGGAAAACGCGGCGCCAGCTTCCTCGGCTGCCACATTATGAATGACGAAAGCGTGGTGTTTGGCCTGTCGCAAAAAACACCTGAGCAGCGCAAGGCCGCCTACTGGCTCTGCGGTCTGGGGGTGGCAATTATCTGGCCGCTGGGCACCCTGCTGGGGGCGATGGTCGGCAAGCTGCTGCCAGAGCCGGAAACCATCGGGCTGGATGCGGTGTTCCCGGCCATTTTACTGGCGTTGGTTGTGCCCGCCTTTAAGAACCGCACGACGCTGATCCGCGCCTGCAGCGGCGCGGCCCTGTCCCTGGCCGCTGTACCCTTTGCGCCGGTCGGCCTGCCGGTGCTGCTCTCCCTGCTTGGCCTCGCGACGAGGAAGAAATAATGGAAAACATGACCGTCTTTATTCTCGGCATCGCCCTGCTATCGGCGGGCACCTACCTGATGCGTCTTGGCGGAGCGAAACTGGGCAGCCGGTTAGCGCTGTCTGAACGTTCCCAGGCACTGCTGTCGGATGCGGCAACGGTACTGCTGTTTTCGGTGGCGCTGGCGACCACCTTCTATGAAGGAGAACATTTTGCCGGGATGGCGCGGGTGCTGGGCGTAGGCTTTGCGGTTTTCCTCGCCTGGCGCAAGGTGCCGTTGATTTTCGTGATCGTCGCAGCGGCAGTGGTGACGGCGTTATTACGCCTGGCAGGCATAAACTAAAAAAGCGCCCCGGGGGCGCTCTTTCGACAGATACTTTGCGTTTATTTGTTCAGTTCAGCGGTCATGTGTACACGGTTACCGGAAAAAGCCTGAGTAATGGTGTAAGACGATGCGCCTGCCTGCTCGGCCTGAGCCGCGATTTTAGCTTCTGCGCCATCAATAGTGCTGGCGGAGGCGGTAACAGACTGGGCAGCGAAAGAACCGAAAGAGGTAGCCAGAGCGATTACTGCAACAAAAGTTTTGATGCTTTTCATGATATAAATCCTTGCGATGAGTTGTTGTTGTAAGGCGTTGTGCCTTGATGTGATAAATAATAGGCCTTATCACCGACAACTGATAGCGGAAGGATTTGCTCTCAACATTCAAAATTATTGATCAATTATCAGGCGTTGCGGATGGGTATAAACCGTGGCTCTTCCCGGCTTGCAGAACCCCACCAGCGTCAGGTTACAGCGCTCGGCCACCTCAACTGCCAGCGTGGTGGCTGCAGAGACCGCAAAAAGAATCTCAACCCCGCACATCGCCGCCTTTTGTACCATCTCATAGCTGGCCCGGCTGGAGACCAGCGCGGCCCCCTGCTGCCAGACGTCACTCTCTCCCGCCCGCCTGCCCAGCAGTTTATCCAGCGCCACATGGCGTCCGACATCTTCATGCCCACCCGCGATCTCGCCGTTCGGTAATACCCAGGCGGCGGCATGGGTACATCCGCTCAGTTGCCCGATGGGCTGCACGTCGTTGAGATGCGCCAGCGCCCGATCGAGATGGGCAAGGTTAAAGCGCTGGGTGAAGGGCAGCGGCACCACGGGCTTGCCAATATCATTAAGCTGCTCCACGCCGCAGACGCCGCAGCCGGTACGCCCCGCCAGCGCCCGACGACGTTCTTTTAATCCCATAAAGCGGCGGCTGGAGAGTTCAATCTGCACTTCGAGACCATTGCAAACGGATATCACCTCCATGCCGTAGATCTCACGCGGGTGCTCAATGATGCCTTCAGACAGCGAAAAGCCAATGGCGAACAGCTCCAGATCTTTTGGCGAGGCCATCATCACCACGTGGGAGATACCGTTATAAACCAGCGCGACGGGCACCTCTTCCGCCAGGAAATCGGGCGTCGGGAGGCTAATCTGAGGGGGTCTGTGTACCCGGCGCTCTGCCACACCGACAGGCAGCGACGTAATGCGGGTATCACCATTTTGTTTCAACACAACGAATATCCTGAGCAACCACGGGGGAGGCCTGCTATTGCACCATACTTTTCCAGCCTGGCGCATAGTATGGATCAATTTTTACCGCCCTGTCCGCGCAACTTTACCGGAGATTCAAACCCGACGGAGAATCAGGTTTGTAACAGTTTCGGGGCATCATGTGATCGATATCACATTTTATAATCATCACCGTGATAATACGTTCACTTTGTTTTAACGCCGTTGGAACAAGCGTACCGACATTGTGGTATTCTGACATACCCCTCGTGGAAATGAGGGTTTAACGCAAATTTTCAACTTTGCGGTCAAAAAAACAGCCGTGAAGTAAAACAATAATTACCCCTAATAATTCGCGCTCAGGCGCGAGGAATAAAGGGTAGCAATGTCGAAACAAGGAGTGACCATGCAGGTCAGCAGAAGGCAGTTCTTTAAGATCTGCGCTGGCGGTATGGCAGGCACCACGGCGGCGGCACTGGGCTTTGCGCCCGGCGTAGCGCTGGCGGAAACACGGCAGTACAAACTGCTGCGCACCCGCGAAACCCGTAACACCTGTACGTACTGCTCTGTCGGCTGTGGGCTGTTGATGTATAGCCTCGGCGACGGTGCAAAAAACGCCAAAGCATCTATTTTCCATATCGAAGGTGACCCGGATCATCCGGTTAACCGCGGTGCGCTGTGCCCGAAAGGGGCAGGTCTGGTGGACTTCATCCACTCAGAAAGCCGCCTGAAATTCCCGGAATATCGCGCGCCAGGCTCCGATAAATGGCAGCAAATTGGCTGGGACGAAGCGTTCGATCGCATCGCTAAGCTGATGAAAGAAGACCGCGATGCCAACTTCATGGCGCAGAACGCCGAAGGCACCACCGTTAACCGCTGGCTCTCCACCGGCATGCTGTGTGCCTCTGCCTCCAGTAACGAAACCGGCTATTTAACCCAGAAATTCACGCGCGCACTCGGTATGCTCGCGGTCGACAACCAGGCGCGTGTCTGACACGGACCAACGGTAGCAAGTCTTGCTCCAACATTTGGTCGCGGTGCGATGACCAACCACTGGGTCGACATCAAGAACGCCAACCTCATCGTGGTGATGGGCGGTAACGCCGCTGAAGCGCACCCCGTCGGGTTCCGCTGGGCGATGGAAGCCAAAATCCACAACGGTGCGAAACTGATTGTGATCGATCCCCGCTTTACGCGTACTGCGTCAGTGGCGGATTTCTACACCCCTATTCGTTCAGGTACTGACATCACTTTCCTGTCAGGCGTACTGCTGTACCTGCTGACCAACGAAAAATATAACCGCGAATACACCGAAGCCTATACCAACGCCAGCCTGATCGTGCGTGAGGATTATCACTTCGAAGATGGCCTGTTCAGCGGTTACGACGCCGATAAACGCAAGTACGACAAAACCAGCTGGAACTACGAGCTGGATGAGAAAGGCTTTGCGAAGCGCGATATCACCCTGCAACACCCGCGCTGCGTCTGGAACCTGCTAAAAGAACACGTCTCCCGCTATACGCCGGACGTGGTAGAGAACATCTGTGGGACGCCGAAGGCTGACTTCCTGAAGGTGTGCGAGATGATCGCTGAAACCAGCGCTCACGATAAAACCGCCTCGTTCCTGTATGCCCTTGGCTGGACGCAGCACTCTGTCGGCGCGCAGAACATCCGTACTATGGCGATGGTTCAGCTGCTGCTCGGCAACATGGGGATGGCAGGCGGCGGCGTCAACGCCCTGCGCGGTCACTCCAACATTCAGGGTCTGACCGACCTCGGTCTGCTGTCGCAAAGCCTGACGGGTTATATGAACCTGCCAAGTGAGAAACAGACCGACCTGCAAACCTACCTGACGGCCAGCACGCCAAAACCGCTGCTCGAAGGCCAGGTGAACTACTGGGGCAACTATCCGAAGTTCTTCGTCTCAATGATGAAAGCTTTCTATGGTGACAAAGCGACGGCGGAAAACAGCTGGGGCTTTGACTGGCTGCCGAAGTGGGACAAGGGTTACGACGTTCTGCAGTACTTCGAGATGATGAACCAGGGTCAGGTCAACGGCTATATCTGCCAGGGCTTTAACCCGGTGGCGTCGTTCCCGAACAAGAACAAAGTTGTCGCCTCTCTGTCGAAACTGAAGTTCCTGGTGACCATTGACCCACTCAACACCGAGACGGCGACCTTCTGGCAGAACCACGGTGAATCGAACGATGTCGATCCATCGAAGATTCAGACCGAAGTGTTCCGTCTGCCGTCCACCTGCTTCGCGGAAGAGAACGGTTCTATCGTCAACTCTGGCCGCTGGCTGCAGTGGCACTGGAAAGGCGCGGACGCCCCGGGCATCGCCATGAACGACGGCGAGATCCTGGCCGGCATCTTCTTACGCCTGCGTAAGATGTACGCCTCTGAAGGCGGCGCGAACCCGGAACCGGTGCTGAACATGACCTGGAACTACTCGACGCCGGAGAACCCATCCCCGGAAGAAGTGGCGATGGAGAGCAACGGTAAGGCGCTGGCGGATGTTATCGACCCGGCTACCGGCGTGGTTCTGGCGAAGAAAGGCGATCAGCTCAGCACCTTTGCGCACCTGCGCGATGACGGCACCACCTCCAGCGGCTGCTGGATCTTTGCCGGAAGCTGGACGCCGAAAGGCAACCAGATGGCCAACCGCGATAACGCCGACCCGTCAGGTCTCGGCAATACGCTGGGCTGGGCATGGGCATGGCCGCTGAACCGCCGCATTCTCTATAACCGTGCCTCCGCTGACCCACAGGGCAACCCGTGGGATCCGAAGCGTCAGCTGCTGAAGTGGGACGGCGCGAAATGGGGCGGCGTAGATATTCCGGACTACAGCACTGCCGCACCAGGCAGCGATGTCGGGCCGTTTATCATGCAGCCTGAAGGGATGGGACGTCTGTTTGCTATCGATAAGATGGCGGAAGGCCCGTTCCCGGAACACTACGAGCCGTTTGAGACGCCGCTGGGCACCAACCCGCTGCACCCGAACGTGGTCTCTAACCCGGCCGCCCGTATCTTTAAAGGCGATTTCGAGGCGCTGGGTAAAAAAGACAAGTTCCCATATGTCGGCACCACCTACCGTCTGACCGAGCACTTCCACTACTGGACCAAGCACGCGCGGCTTAACGCCATCGCGCAGCCGGAACAGTTTGTGGAGATCGGCGAGAAGCTGGCGAACAAACTCGGCATCGCTCAGGGCGATACGGTCAAGGTCTCCTCCAACCGCGGCTACATCAAGGCCAAGGCGGTGGTGACCAAGCGTATTCGCACGCTGAACGTACACGGGCAGCAGGTGGATACCATCGGTATTCCGATTCACTGGGGTTATGAGGGCGTGGCGAAGAAAGGGTTTATTGCCAACACCCTGACGCCATTCGTCGGTGATGCGAACACGCAGACGCCGGAGTTCAAGGCCTTCCTCGTGAACGTGGAAAAGGTGTAACGGAGACGACTTATGGCTTATCAATCGCAAGACATTATTCGTCGTTCCGCGACTAACAGTTTCACCCCCGCGCCTCAGGCGCGGGACCACCAGCAGGAAGTGGCGAAGCTTATCGACGTGACCACCTGTATCGGCTGTAAAGCCTGTCAGGTGGCCTGTTCGGAGTGGAACGACCTCCGTGATGAAGTGGGTCACAACGTCGGGGTGTATGACAACCCCGCCGATCTGACCGCCAAATCCTGGACGGTGATGCGCTTCTCGGAAGTGGAGCAGAACGACAAACTGGAATGGCTGATCCGCAAAGATGGCTGTATGCACTGCGCGGATCCGGGCTGCCTGAAGGCTTGCCCGTCTGAAGGGGCGATCATTCAGTATGCCAACGGCATCGTCGACTTCCAGTCCGAACAGTGCATCGGCTGCGGCTACTGCATCGCGGGCTGTCCGTTCGACGTGCCGCGCCTGAACCCGGAAGACAACCGCGTCTATAAATGTACGCTGTGCGTCGACCGTGTGAATGTCGGCCAGGAGCCGGCCTGCGTGAAGACCTGTCCAACCGGTGCCATTCATTTTGGCTCCAAAGAGGATATGAAAACGCTGGCGGGCGAGCGCGTATCCGAGCTGAAAAC
Organism: Leclercia tamurae; assembly: GCF_025566055.1. GTDB lineage: Bacteria > Pseudomonadota > Gammaproteobacteria > Enterobacterales > Enterobacteriaceae > Enterobacter > Enterobacter tamurae. The sequence goes on along the minus strand of NZ_JAMHKS010000061.1, from coordinate 24,293 downwards.
CCGCGGTTACGACAACGCAGGCCTGTACGATCCGGCCGGTGTTGGCGGTACCCACGTGATGTACGTGTTGCACCACGCCGACAAGCCGAATCTGTATCACGGCCTGCCGGAGAACCCGGAGATCAGCGCCACGGTGAAATTCTGGAAAGGCATCTGGAAACCGCTGGCCGCCGTCGGGTTTGCCGCGACCTTCGCCGCGAGTATCTTCCACTATGTCGGTGTCGGGCCGAACCGCGCGGAAGAGGAAGACGACAACCTGCATGAAGAGAAAGACGAGGTGCGCAAATGAGAAGACGTGACACCATCGTGCGCTACACGGCGCCGGAACGTATCAACCACTGGGTCACCGCCTTCTGCTTCATGCTGGCGGCGATAAGCGGGCTGGGGTTCTTCTTCCCCTCCTTCAACTGGCTGATGCAGATCCTCGGTACGCCGCAGCTGGCGCGCATCCTGCACCCGTTCGTTGGGGTGGTGATGTTCGCCTCGTTCATCATCATGTTTTTCCGCTACTGGCACCACAACCTAATCAATCGGGATGATATCTTTTGGGCGAAGAATATTCGTAAGATCGTCGTCAACGAGGAAGTGGGTGATACCGGACGCTATAACTTCGGCCAGAAATGCGTATTCTGGGCGGCGATTATCTTCCTGGTCCTGTTGCTGGTCAGCGGCGTGATCATCTGGCGTCCGTACTTTGCGCCTGCTTTCTCAATCCCGGTGATCCGATTTGCGTTAATGCTGCATTCATTTGCCGCAGTGGCGTTAATTGTGGTTATCATGGTGCATATCTACGCCGCCCTCTGGGTGAAAGGCACCATTACCGCGATGGTGGAAGGCTGGGTCACTAAGACGTGGGCGAAGAAACATCACCCGCGCTGGTACCGTGAAGTCCGCCAGAAACAGGAAAAGTCATCTGAATGAGTATTCGCATAATCCCGCAAGATGAGCTGGGTTCGAGCGAGAAACGCACGGCGGAAGTGATTCCGCCGCTACTGTTCCCCAGACTGAAAAACCTCTACAACCGCCGCGCGGAACGCCTGCGTGAGCTGGCAGAGAACAACCCGCTTGGCGACTATCTGCGCTTTGCCGGGCTGATCGCCCATGCCCAGGAAGTGGTGCTGTACGACCATCCGCTGCAGATGGACCTGACCGCGCGCATCAAAGAGGCGAACGTTCAAGGCAAGCCGCCGCTGGATATCCACGTCCTGCCACGCGATAAGCACTGGCAAAAACTGCTGCACTCGCTGATAGCCGAGCTCAAGCCTGAGATGAGCGGCCCTGCGCTGGCGGTGATCGAGAATCTCGAGAAAGCCTCAGAGCAGGAGCTGGAGCAGATGGCGAGCGCGCTGTTTGCCTCTGATTTTGCCTCAGTCAGCAGCGATAAAGCGCCGTTCATCTGGGCAGCCCTGTCGCTCTACTGGGCGCAAATGGCCAGTCTGATTCCAGGCAAAGCCCGCGCTGAGTACGGTGAAGCACGCCAGTTCTGCCCGGTGTGCGGTTCTATGCCGGTCTCCAGCATGGTGCAAATCGGTACCACTCAGGGGCTGCGCTATCTGCACTGCAACCTGTGCGAAACCGAGTGGCACGTGGTGCGCATCAAATGCAGCAACTGCGAGCAGACCCGCGATCTGCACTACTGGTCGCTGGAGAACGAGCAGTCGGCGGTGAAAGCCGAAAGCTGTGGCGACTGCGGCACCTACCTGAAGATTTTGTATCAGGAAAAAGACCCGAAAGTGGAGGCCGTCGCTGACGATCTCGCCACGCTAATCCTGGACGCTAAAATGGAGCAGGAGGGCTTTGCCCGCAGCTCGATCAACCCGTTCCTGTTCCCGGGTGAAGGGGAGTAATCTCCTGTGATAGTGCCGGGCGGCGCACGCTTGCCCGGCCTACAGTTGATAGGGTGAAACTACCCCAGGTACTCCAGCAAAATCTTTGGTATTTCTGGATATTAATGGGCAATTACGACTCTGCGCAGTGGCCAGAATAATGGCATCAGGAAGTTTCATCCCATGCTTCACGCGAAGTAAAACACTTCTTTCTGCAATGTCTCTCGATACATCGATAATCTCAAAAGCACCCATTACTGCCGCTGTTTTGGCTTCATGACCATGCCTGCGGGCCCCCACCATGACTTCCATCCACGTGATCAGACTGACTGCCCGGTGCGATGCAGTGCTTTCAATCGCCTCAGCAGCTTCAACGCGATTATTAAAGAGATCGATGAGAATATTGGTATCAAATACCGCCATATGCTCCATAATCACCACTCTTCACGCAGCTTACGTTCGTACTCAAGACCATCTTCTTGCTGATTGCCCCACAGACCAAGAGCATCACGGATAACCGAGGAACTTTGCTGGTCCAGATAGAGTTCTATCGCTTCCCGGAGTAATTCGGCGCGAGGCTGGTTCCGCAGCTGCTTCAGATTATCGAGCCGCTGAATAACATCGTCTGATAAATCGATCAGTATCCTGCCCATATCAATATCCACCGATAAACTCATATATCACCTCAGTATATCATCTATGGTTAATTTTCAGGCAAAATACACCTTATTAATTTAAGGTTAAAGAGAATTGGCATAGTAGCGAATGCATTTGCGAGCCGCTTTCCAGATTCGTCTCCTCACCAAAATCCGCTGTTTTCATTCGCAGAAAACCAGGCTATAACGCTGTATATCCATACAGACTAAAGGATTAAACGATGGCACTGGAAAAGGGTATTAGTAAGCTGGTTCAGGAATTTATTGCTGCAGGGCGACCCTCTTCGCTCAGCCAGAATATTGATGAACGGAGAGCGGGTTATGCCGCCAGTACGGTGCTTGCCGGGGAGAGGGAAACACGCGTCCATGTAGCAACGCAGGAACTCGACGGAATAACCTTTAGGATCGTCTCACCCCTCAACGCGCCTGAAACACTGCCAGCCGTGATCTACTATCATGGCGGGTGTTTTGTCAGTGGCGGCTTTGATACCCACGATCCCCAACTGCGTCAGCTGGCGTATTACGGCAACTGCCGGGTGATCGCGGTGCAGTACAGACTGGCACCCGAACACACCTTCCCTGCCGCGCATGACGATGCGGAAAGAGGCGCGAATCTGGTCTGGAAGTATGCGGATACGTTTGGAGTGGATAAAGACCGTATTACCCTTTGTGGAGACAGTGCGGGAGGCCATCTGGCGCTGGTGACGGCGCTACGGCTCAGGGCAGCAGGTCAGTGGCAGCCCGCGCAGCTGATCCTTATCTATCCGATGCTCGACGCAACAGCGTATTGTGAAAGCTACACCCGCAATGGACTGGATTATGTTATTACCCGCGATACGCTACTCAGCGGATACGACATGTACCTTCCCCATACCGAACGCCAGCATCCTGAAGCCAGTCCGCTGTGGCGGGATGATTTTTATGGCTTGCCGGGGACCCATATCATTACCGCCGAGTTTGACCCATTGTGCGACGAAGGCGAAGCTTTACATCATCACATGACCGAACAAGGTGTGAACTGCACTTGCCAACGCTGGTCTGGCGTCATTCACGGTTTCTTTCAGCTTGGGGGTATAAGCCAGGCTGCGCGGGATGTTATTCGGGATATCGCATGGAGGGCAGGTAATGTAGCAGGGCCCGGTTCAAAAGAGTGAAACGGTAGCGTTACCTCAGGTAACGCTCCTTCATTTTTACTCTTCCTCGTTCCCGCCCTCTTCATACGCACCAAACGGCTTCGCGGGCAGCACGATATAGGTTCCTTCAAATACTGCGCCAGACGTCTCATCCCCGAACAGTTCCACCAGCATCTGCACGCGGGCTTTGCGGCCGCGGGCCAGACGGTCGAGATCGCCGCTCAGCGAGCCTAAATCCGCCACTGCGCTCGGCTTGCCGCTGATAGGACGACTGTAACGAATATGGGCATCGGCGAGGATGATAGTGCCGCCAAGATGGCGCTCGCGCAGCATCAGCCAGATGAGTCCCCAGCCGGTGAGCGTCGCCAGCGAGAACAGGCTGCCGGCAAACAGGGTGTGGTGCGGATTCTGATTACCGCTCTCCGGCATGGTGGTGATGAATTTTTGCCCGGTGTACTGCTGAATGCGCACCCCCATCTTTTCGCTCAGGGGGATGTGCTGGTACCAGGCCTGCTGCAGCTGACCACACCAGTCGGCGCGATGCAGAATATCATCCAGCGAGGCGATAGGTTTGATCATCAGGTAATGACGGATCGGGGTAGTTTGCGGGGTGGTGATTTCGCCCTGGTTGATAAAACCCAGCTTGGCAAAGAACTCAACCGCATCTTCGCGCGCGCTACAGGTGACGCGCTTCACGCCCTCCTGACGGGCAACGGACTCCAGCGTCATCGCCATCAGCGTGCCGAGACCTTTGTCCTGCACAGAAGGGTGCACCGCCATAAAGCGGATGGAGGCTTCGTTATCGGCATTGATATACAGCCGCCCGACGGCGACCAGGTTGCCCTCTTCATCCATCACCATCTGGTGATGCGCCATGGCGTCCCAGGCGTCGCGCTCCGACCCTTTCGGCTGATGTAAGGGCTTACGCAGCATCTCCCAGCGGAACTGGTAGTAAAGCGCTAACTCTTCTTCCGTTTGCGGTACTCGAAGGTGATACATAGCTGTACTCTCTCTTGTTACCCGCGGCCGTACCATCAGCTCACTCATACCTGGAGCCAGAACGTGACGGGGCCATCATTTACCAGCGAGACCTGCATATCTGCAGCGAATCGTCCGGTCTGTGTATGCATCTCTTGCTGACGGCAACGGTCAACAAAGTATTCGTATAACGCTTCTGCCCGATCCGGCGCCGCCCCTTTAGAGAAGCCCGGGCGCATGCCGCGCTCGGTATCGGCTGCCAGCGTAAACTGCGACACCACCAGCACGCTGCCCCCCGCCTGCTGCACGTTGAGGTTCATTTTGCCTTCCGCATCGCTGAAGACACGGTAACCCAACACGCGCTCGCACAAGCGGTTGGCCTTTTGCTCGTCGTCATCCCTTTCGACACCTAACAAGACTAAAAGTCCCGGGCCAATTTCACCCGTCACCTCTCCCTCCACGGTGACGCTGGCACGGGTTACGCGCTGGATTAATGCAATCATGGTTGGTCTGCTTCTCGTCGTTTTTCGGCTTCGGCCGCTTTTTTTAGTTCGCGATATACCCCGAGAGTGACAGTAATCTCGGCGCCAAGCAAGACGATACACCAGGTCCAGTAAACCCAGAGGAACAAAATGGGGATCACTGCCAGCACGCCATAAATCAGCTGATAGGAGGGGAACATGGTGATGTAAAGCGCGAAGCCTTTCTTGCCCAGTTCGAACAGCAGCGCGGCCACCAGCGCCCCCACCATCGCATCCCGGTTAGGCACGCGCGTGGTTGGAACAATGCTGTACAGCAACCAGAACGCGAGCCAAGACAAGATCAGCGGGAAGATGCGCAGCACGTCGTCAATCACGCTGTCGAGTTCGCTGGCCCAGCGTAACGAGAGCAGATAAGAGCTGATCGCCAGGCTGGCCCCAGCCAGTAGCGGCCCCAGAGTCAGGATCATCCAGTAGACCGCAAACGAGTAAACTTTAGGACGCGCCCGGGAGCTGTGCCAGATGGTGTTCAGCGCGCTATCAATGGCATACATCAGCAGCAGCGCGGTGACAATAAGCCCGCACGCCCCGACCGCCGTCATCTTGCTGGAGTTGGCAACAAACTGCTCGATGTAATTCTGAATCACATCCCCGGTGGCGGGCATGAAGTTGGCAAAAACAAAATGGCGGAGCTGCAGGCTGACATCCGAAAACATCGGAAAGGCGGCAAAAAGGGCAAAAATAACGGCCACCAGCGGCACCAGAGATAACAACGACACGTAGGCGAGATTGCCTGCCAGCGTGGTCATGTTGTCCTCATCGATGCGGTGCCAGAGCAGTTTTAGCCACGCACGCAGCGGTCGGGTGTGGTGGCTGGCTTTTTGATGAACGTTTTTTAGCATAACTGCTTCGCAAAGTAGTCGGGGATCGTCTGTTTTCCGGTCACCAGAATTGACGTGATACCCAACTGGTTAGCTCCCTCTATATTATCGACGTTATCGTCAAAAAAGATGGCGTCGGCGGCAGAGAATCCTTCTGCCTGCAGAACGGCCTGGTAGATCCGCGCTTCCGGTTTACGCATCCCCATCTCCTGGGACAGGTAGATTTTATCCGCCGCCGCTTTCACGTCAGGATATTCCTCCGGCCAGAAGGTGGTATGCAGCCGGTTGGTGTTGGACAGCACCACCACCCGATGCCCCTGCTCGCGCAGCTTGTGCATGATGGCAATCACCTCGGGACGAATACCGACAAAAATCGCCTGCCAGCCGTGGGAGAATTGTTCGTAACTGAGGGGAAGTTCCATCTCATGGCAGAGCTTTTCGGCAAATTGTTCATCCGAAATCTCACCGCGCTCATGCTGATGGAAGGCGTCGCCCATCGTAAAACTTTGCTTAAGCGTCGCCAGCGGAACGCGGCTGAAATCACTCCAGGATCCCAACACACGATTGAAGTCGATATCGACGATTACGTTTCCTAAATCAAAGATATAGAGCATATGTCTCTCCTTTTCGCCGTGAAAAGTAACTGTAGCGGGAAAGAAGATGTTTGGCTATGCGCCAGCGCCAGCTTAGAGAAAGGAAGGCACAGCCTGCGCCACGCTGGCTTCGTTGACATCAGATTCCATCATTGCCCCGTGAAGAATATAAAGAGACGAAATCGTCCGTAGTCTTACCGTAATTTTGCCAATAAAAAAGCCGCTGATCGCTCAGCGGCTTTTTGCTTTCCGGATGGCGATAACGCTCACCCGGCATACGCAACCGAATTAGTCGCGAGGACCACGGCCCGCACGTTTACGGTCGTTCTCGGTCAGGTGACGTTTACGGATACGGACGGAGGTAGGAGTAACTTCTACCAGTTCGTCGTCATCGATAAATTCCAGAGCCTGTTCGAGGGACATTTTCTGTGCCGGAACCAGCGTGGTTGCTTCGTCAGTACCGGAAGCACGCATGTTGGTCAGTTTTTTACCGGTCAGGCAGTTTACAGTCAGGTCGTTAGAACGACTGTGAATACCGATGATCTGGCCTTCGTAAACTTCTGCACCGTGACCCAGGAACAGCTTACCGCGATCCTGCAGGCTGAACAGGGCGAACGCTACCGCTTTACCCTGGCCGTTAGAGATCAGCACGCCGTTCTGGCGCTGGCCGATTTCACCTGGCTTAACGTCATCGTAGTGGCTGAAGGTGGAGTACAGCAGACCGGTACCGGAAGTCATGGTCATGAACTCGGTACGGAAGCCGATCAGGCCACGTGCCGGGATCAGGTAATCCAGACGAATACGGCCTTTGCCGTCAGGGATCATGTCTTTAACATCGCCCTTACGCTCGCCCATTGCCTGCATCACAGAACCCTGGTGCTGTTCTTCGATATCCAGCGTCACGTTCTCGAACGGCTCTTGCATACGGCCATCGATCATACGGTTGATAACTTTCGGACGGGACACAGCCAGTTCGAAGCCTTCACGACGCATGTTTTCGATCAGTACAGACAAGTGCAGCTCACCACGACCGGATACACGGAACGCGTCCGCATCTTCGGTTTCTTCAACACGCAGTGCCACGTTGTGCACCAGCTCTTTGTTCAGGCGGTCAAGGATCTGACGAGAGGTAACGTATTTACCTTCTTTGCCACAGAACGGAGAGGTGTTGACGTTGAAGAACATGGTTACGGTTGGTTCATCAACGGACAGCGCTGGCAGCGCTTCGACGTTTTGCGGATCGCAAAGGGTGTCGGAGATGTTCAGTTCGCCCAGACCGGTGATAGCAATGATATCGCCCGCTTCGGCTTCGGTGGATTCAATACGCTCCAGACCGAGGTGAGTCAGTACTTTACCGACTTTACCGTTACGTGTTTTACCTTCGCTGTCGATAACAGTGATCTGCTGGTTAGGCTTCACTTTACCGCGTTTGATGCGACCAATACCGATTACGCCAACGTAGTTGTTGTAATCCAGCTGGGAGATCTGCATCTGGAACGGACCATCAAGGTCAACGGTTGGTGCTTTAACGTGGTCAACAATCGCCTGATACAGCGGGGTCATGTCTTCCGCCATATCAGTGTGATCGTTACCCGCGATACCCATCAATGCAGATGCATAGATGATTGGGAAATCGAGCTGCTCGTCGCTTGCGTCCAGGTTAACGAACAGGTCGAAGACCTGATCCACAACCCAGTCAGGACGCGCGCCAGGACGGTCAACTTTGTTGATAACCACGATTGGCTTCAAACCATGGGCAAACGCCTTTTTGGTTACGAAGCGCGTCTGCGGCATTGGGCCATCCATTGCGTCAACGACCAGCAGAACGGAGTCTACCATGGACATTACACGTTCAACTTCACCACCGAAGTCGGCGTGCCCAGGGGTATCAACGATGTTGATACGGTAGTCATTCCATTTGATAGCGGTGTTTTTAGCGAGGATGGTAATCCCACGCTCTTTCTCCAAATCGTTGGAGTCCATCACACGTTCGGTGGCTTCAGCACGCTCATTACTGAAGGTACCAGATTGCTGCAGCAGCTTATCAACCAGGGTAGTTTTACCATGGTCAACGTGCGCGATGATGGCGATATTACGCAGATTTTCGATCACAACTTTGCCTCAGGCATTTAGAAATAGCGCGTTATTGTACACGGATTAATCGCACTACAAAACAGGATCACAAACATCCCCCGCAAACAAGTATCGCAGAGATGCTTTGTGATCGCTTTCACGGAGCGGTAAAAGGGCACTTTAACGTAAATTGCACCAATATGGTGCTCAATGTTCACATTGAAGCACTATACTGGTGCAACAAAACCATCATGGTGCAGCCCTTTTGCACTATGGTGCGCATGATAGCGCCTTTTTGGGGTGTTTTAAAAGTTGGCACAGATTTCGCTTTATAAAAAATACGGCAACTAAGGGCAACATCGCCTGCCTTACACAGAATTTGAAGACTTCGTTACCACGACGACAATGACCAATCTGGAGAGTTAAGTATGTCCGCTGAACACGTTTTGACGATGCTGAACGAACATGAAGTGAAGTTTGTTGATCTGCGCTTCACCGATACCAAAGGTAAAGAACAGCACGTCACAATTCCTGCTCATCAGGTAAATGCCGAATTCTTCGAAGAAGGCAAAATGTTTGACGGCTCCTCGATTGGCGGCTGGAAAGGTATTAACGAATCTGACATGGTTCTGATGCCTGACGCATCCACAGCGCTCATTGACCCGTTCTTCGAAGAATCTACCCTGATCATCCGTTGCGATATCCTCGAGCCAGGCACCCTGCAGGGCTACGACCGCGACCCACGCTCTATCGCTAAACGCGCTGAAGAGTACCTGCGCTCCACCGGCATCGCAGACACCGTTCTGTTCGGGCCAGAGCCAGAGTTCTTCCTGTTCGACGACATCCGTTTTGGTGCGACCACGTCCGGTTCTCACGTTGCTATCGATGATATCGAAGGCGCATGGAACTCCTCCACCAAATACGAAGGCGGCAACAAAGGTCACCGTCCTGCGGTTAAAGGTGGTTACTTCCCGGTTCCACCGGTCGACTCTTCACAGGACATCCGTTCTACCATGTGTCTGATCATGGAAGAGATGGGCCTGGTTGTTGAAGCGCACCACCATGAAGTTGCAACTGCTGGCCAGAACGAAATCGCCACCCGTTTCAATACCATGACTAAGAAAGCGGACGAAATTCAGATCTACAAATACGTTGTGCATAACGTTGCGCACCGTTTCGGTAAAACCGCGACCTTCATGCCAAAACCAATGTTTGGTGACAACGGTTCCGGTATGCACTGCCACATGTCCCTGTCCAAGAACGGTACTAACCTGTTCGCTGGCGACAAATATGCCGGTCTGTCCGAGCAGGCGCTGCACTACATCGGTGGTGTTATCAAACACGCTAAAGCGATCAACGCCCTGGCGAACCCAACCACTAACTCCTACAAGCGTCTGGTCCCAGGCTACGAAGCGCCGGTAATGCTGGCCTACTCTGCCCGTAACCGTTCTGCTTCTATCCGTATTCCGGTGGTGTCATCGCCAAAAGCGCGTCGTATCGAAGTGCGCTTCCCGGATCCAGCGGCTAACCCATACCTGTGCTTCGCAGCACTGCTGATGGCGGGCCTGGACGGTATCAAGAACAAGATCCACCCGGGCGAAGCGATGGACAAAAACCTGTACGATCTGCCGCCAGAAGAAGCGAAAGAGATCCCACAGGTTGCAGGCTCTCTGGAAGAAGCCCTGCAGGAACTGAACGCAGACCGCGAGTTCCTGACGGCTGGCGGCGTGTTCACCGACGAAGCGATCGATGCTTACATCGCGCTGCGTATGGAAGAGAACGACCGCGTTCGCATGACGCCGCACCCGGTTGAATTCGAACTGTACTACAGCGTTTAATCTTCAATCCCTGTCGCGCGGCCTTTTCCGCGCGAGATTGATAGCCGTTTTTTTGTTGCCGTGGAAACTTTCAGCCCATCTTCGGATGGGCTTTTTTCTCCACCAACAAGCTGATCTCACGCGCTTTTTACCGCAAAAACACTATACTGCACTAAAATAGTGCAACCAACTCCAGGAGACTGCTGAATGGCAACTGGCACGCTGCCCGATGCTGGGCAGATCCTCAATTCTCTTATCAACAGCATCTTACTGGTCGACGACGATCTGGCAGTGCATTACGCCAATCCCGCGGCCCAACAGCTGCTTGCCCAGAGTTCACGCAAACTGTTTGGCGCGCCGCTGCCCGAGCTGTTGAGTTATTTTTCCCTGAACATTGGCCTGATGCAGGAGAGCCTGCAGGCGGGACAAGGCTTTACCGATAACGAAGTCACGCTGGTGATCGACGGGCGCTCGCATATTCTCTCCCTGACTGCGCAGCGGCTGCCGGAAGGCCTGATCCTGCTGGAGATGGCACCGATGGATAACCAGCGTCGCCTGAGCCAGGAGCAGCTCCAGCATGCCCAGCAGATTGCAGCCCGCGATCTGGTGCGCGGCCTCGCCCATGAGATTAAAAACCCGCTCGGGGGCCTGCGCGGTGCGGCACAGCTATTAACCAAAGCCCTGCCCGATCCGGCGCTGGCGGAGTACACCAACGTTATTATCGAACAGGCCGATCGCCTGCGTAATCTGGTGGATCGCCTGTTAGGCCCGCAGCAGCCCGGGATGCACGTCACAGAGAGCATTCACAAGGTGGCCGAGCGTGTCGTCAAACTGGTGTCGATGGAGCTGCCGGACAACGTCAGGCTGATTCGGGATTACGATCCCAGCCTGCCGGAACTACCGCACGATCCCGACCAGATTGAGCAGGTATTACTGAATATCGTGCGTAATGCCCTGCAGGCGTTAGGCGCGGATGGTGGCGAAATAGTGCTGCGTACCCGCACCGCGTTTCAGCTCACCCTGCACGGCACGCGCTACCGTCTGGCGGCCCGTATCGACGTGGAAGATAACGGCCCGGGCATCCCTTCCCATTTACAGGACACGCTGTTTTACCCGATGGTCAGCGGCCGTGAAGGCGGGACCGGGCTTGGCTTATCGATTGCCCGTAATTTGATAGATCAGCACTCCGGCAAAATTGAATTTACCAGTTGGCCGGGTCATACCGAGTTTTCGGTTTACCTGCCAATCAGGAAATAGAGGGTTAGGTTATGCAACGAGGGATAGTCTGGGTAGTTGATGACGATAGCTCCATTCGCTGGGTGCTTGAACGGGCGCTTACGGGAGCAGGATTAAGCTGCACCGCTTTTGAAAGTGGAGCCGAGGTGCTTGATGCCCTCACCACCAAAACCCCGGACGTGCTGCTGTCCGATATCCGTATGCCGGGGATGGACGGTCTGGCGCTGTTAAAACAGATCAAACAGCGCCACCCGATGCTGCCGGTCATCATAATGACCGCGCACTCCGATCTGGATGCGGCCGTCAGCGCCTACCAGCAGGGGGCATTCGATTATCTGCCAAAACCGTTCGATATTGACGAGGCGGTGGCGCTGGTTGAACGTGCCATCAGCCACTATCAGGAACAGCAGCAGCCGCGTAATGCCCCGGTATTCGGCCCTACCACCGATATCATTGGCGAAGCGCCGGCGATGCAGGATGTGTTTCGCATCATCGGCCGCCTGTCACGCTCGTCCATCAGCGTGCTGATTAACGGCGAGTCAGGTACCGGGAAAGAGCTGGTCGCGCATGCCCTGCATCGCCACAGCCCACGTGCCAAAGCCCCGTTTATCGCCCTGAATATGGCGGCGATCCCCAAAGATTTGATCGAGTCCGAGCTGTTTGGTCACGAAAAAGGGGCCTTTACCGGCGCCAACACTATTCGTCAGGGCCGCTTTGAGCAGGCTGACGGCGGGACGCTGTTCCTCGACGAGATCGGCGATATGCCCCTCGACGTCCAGACGCGACTGCTGCGCGTGCTGGCAGATGGTCAGTTCTACCGCGTGGGCGGCTATGCGCCGGTCAAAGTCGATGTGCGCATTATTGCCGCCACCCACCAGAACCTCGAGCTGCGCGTCCAGGAGGGGAAATTCCGTGAGGACTTATTCCACCGCCTGAACGTCATTCGCGTTCACCTGCCGCCGCTGCGCGAGCGCCGGGAAGATATCCCACGCCTGGCACGGCATTTCCTGCAGGATGCTGCCCGTGAACTGGGAGTTGAAGCCAAACTGCTGCACCCGGAGACCGAAGCCGCGCTGACGCGTCTGGCATGGCCGGGCAACGTGCGTCAGCTGGAAAACACCTGCCGCTGGTTAACGGTGATGGCTGCAGGCCAGGAGGTGCTGATTCAGGATCTTCCCCCTGAGCTTTTCGAAACCCATGTTCCGGAAAGCAGTACCGGGCAGAGCCTGCCCGACAGCTGGGCCACGCTGCTGGCGCAATGGGCCGATCGCGCCTTGCGTTCCGGTCATCAAAATCTGCTCTCCGAAGCACAGCCCGAAATGGAACGTACGCTGCTCACTACCGCCCTGCGCCATACTCAGGGCCACAAGCAAGAGGCAGCACGCCTGCTCGGCTGGGGTCGTAATACCCTGACGCGGAAGTTAAAAGAACTGGGAATGGAGTGATTTTACCCGCAGTGTAAAGTGCACAACGTGGGGTTATTCAGCTAGAAGGTTTGCCGGGTGGCGGCTTCGCCTTACCCGGCCTACTCGATTCGGTACGCCTTAAATCACGCGTGAGAACTGCTGTAAGCGCGCTTTCTGACGCAGGTAGGCGTCAAAGCACATGCAGATATTACGAATCAACAGACGCCCTTTTGGCGTGACCTCAATCGCCCTCTCAGTGACATCCACCAGCCCATCCTTCGCCAGTGGTGCCAGCAGCTTCAGGTCTTCCACAAAGTAATCGCTAAACTGCAGATCCCACTGCGCTTCAACGTCGCTGAAATCGAGGCGGAAGTTACAGATCAGCGCTTTAATCACATCCCGGCGGATACAGTCGTCGCGGGTTAAGGCGATGCCGCGCCACAGGGCGTTGCCGGTATCATCCACCTGCTGATAATAGCGCTTCAGCTCTTTCTGGTTCTGCGCATAACAGTCGCCAATCATGCTGATGGCCGAAACGCCCATCCCCAGCAGATCCGTATCGCCCTGGGTGGTGTAACCCTGGAAATTACGATGCAGAACACCCTCACGCTGGGCAATGGCCAGCTCGTCATCCGGACGGGCAAAGTGATCCATGCCGATAAACTGGTAGCCGGTCTCGGTCAGCGAGGTGATGGTTTCCTGCAGGATATCCAGCTTTTGCTGGGCGGAAGGCAGGTCGGCATCCTTGATTTTACGTTGGGCCGCAAACAGCGTCGGCAGGTGGGCATAGTTGAAGACGCTCAGGCGATCTGGGTTAAGCTCCGCCACGCGCTTCAGCGTGAAGGCAAAGCTTTCTGGCGTCTGCTTCGGCAGGCCATAAATCAGGTCGATATTGGTGGAGGTAAAACCTATCTCCCGCGCGTGATTCAACAGGGCGAAGATAAACTCTTCATCCTGCTCGCGGTTGACCAGACGCTGGACCTCTTTGTTGAAGTCCTGCACGCCCATACTCAGACGGTTAAAACCTTCGCCACGCAGGTGATCGAGCACATCCAGCTCGATTTCGCGCGGATCCACTTCGATGGAGATTTCCGCATCCGCATCGAAACGGAAGTTATCCCGCAGCAGGTTCATCAGGCGGCTGATTTGCGCTTTATTCAGGTAGGTCGGCGTACCACCACCCCAGTGGAGCTGGCTGACATGGCGACCGGCAAACTGCAGCGCGCGATGCAGGATCTCCTGCTCAAGCGCATCCAGATACTGATCCGCTTTGTGCTGCTGGCGGGTGACAATTTTATTGCAGCCGCAGAAGTAGCAGAGCTTGTGGCAGAACGGGATATGAACATACAGAGAGAGCGGACGGTCGGGATAACGCGCGACCGCCTGCTGAAATTGGCTATCACCGAAGGCGTCGGAAAACTCCAGCGCGGTTGGATAAGAGGTATAACGCGGCCCGGAATAGTTATATTTTTGGATCAGGGCCAGATCCCAGTCGATGGTTGGTACAGACATGTTCACTCCTTCCGTTGGTGTCGCGTTCGTATACGGCGGCCCGTTCTGGCCCCTGTGCGGGCCATGAATCGGGTGCGCAGCCACTTCTGTCGCCGCGACAACCGCCGTAGTTTAACGAATAACCACACCAGATAACATATAACCGGAAGGGTTATAAGCAGGACGATAAAGCCTGCCGGGTGCAAATGTTAGTTTCCACCTTTCAGCAGGCGCATCATGTCATCCTGCTTCTCTTCTTCTTCCTCTTCCTCTTCTTCGTCATCGTAAGAGAGGCCGAGCTTCTGCATCAGTTCATCAATGCGATCCAGTTTGGCATCAACCCAGGACTGCTCTTCAGCATTCAGGGTTTCACCCTCTTCAAGACGTTCCAGCAGCGCGTCCAGGCGCTCATCATTTTCCAGCAAATCCAGCTCAGCCTGCGGTGAAAGCATAGGTTTCTCGCTCTTGGGTTTGTGCTGCCTGGTGACCGGGGCATCGGTCACGCCTAATGGAACAGGTGTTTTACTGCCGATACGCGGATCTTTCTGCTGCTTGTTTTTCGCAGACGCGCCCGATTCACCGCTGCCGCTCGCGCGACTGCCCGCGGCATGACCACGATGCTTTTTATCGCGTTTGCGATCGCGCGCTTCCTGATTCAGTTCTTCGCGCGTTTTGCGGCGTGCTTTTGCTGGACGTTTAGCGCCTGCAGCGGAGGTCGGTTTTTTCATGTTGTTTTGTCTTTAACTCGTTTTCTTCAGTATAGAATTGCGGCGAAATCTAGCAGAAAGCAAGCAAAGAAAAAAGGCGACAGAGCAATCTGTCGCCTTTTTTCCTGACTCACAACCCGTTAAGGGTCTGACAATCCCTGTTTGCTGACAACTAACCCTGTTTTTCCGTTAGCAGGTACCGTCCGTGATATGTCCTTTTCCTTTTTCAACGCCTCCAGGCGCGCGTCTTCCTGACTATCCTTTGTCTTCGCCTCCTGGCGCTCCTGACCCTTATCCTTAAGTCCGCTTCCTGTCGGCATCCTCGCCGTTGAACGCTACTTTACGCTGCCAGGCTAAACCTACAACCCACCCACGCGACTTATGCACGACTTTCAGATTAAGACTAAGCGTTAATAGTCTGATTTTAATGGTTTTGATTTTTTAACGCCCTACGACTTTTCTTAAATCTCCCATAGTATAAAGGGCAGATCTCTTACAAAGCACAGGGTTTTTACTTACAGCGAGGTTGCCGATGGGAAAAGCCTTTTCTCTCTGTTCAGGTATAATCCCCCCAACGTTACGAATTTCTGGAGACAACCACGTGACCAACCTGAATTATCACCAGACGCATTTTGTACTTAGTGCGCCTGATATTCGCCATTTACCCGCTGATACGGGTCTCGAAGTGGCATTTGCTGGCCGGTCCAACGCGGGGAAATCCAGCGCTCTGAATACCCTGACCAATCAGAAAAGCCTGGCCCGTATTTCTAAAACGCCTGGCCGTACCCAGTTGATTAACCTGTTTGAAGTTGCGCCGGGCAAGCGCCTGGTTGACCTGCCAGGCTATGGCTACGCCGAAGTGCCGGAAGAGATGAAAATCAAATGGCAGCGCGCCCTGGGTGAATACCTGGAAAAACGTCTGTGCCTGAAAGGTCTGGTGGTACTGATGGATATTCGTCATCCGCTTAAAGATCTTGATCAGCAGATGATCCACTGGGCCGTTGAAAGCGGGATCGAGGTGCTGGTGCTGCTGACCAAAGCCGATAAGCTTGCCAGCGGCGCGCGTAAAGCGCAGGTGAATATGGTGCGTGAAGCGGTGCTGGCGTTCAACGGTGACATCCAGGTTGAACCCTTCTCTTCACTGAAGAAACTCGGCGTGGATAAATTGCGTGAGAAACTGGATCGCTGGTACAGCGAGCTGGAACCCGCGACAGAAGCGGAAGAGTGATGATAAGCGCGGCGATGTCCGCGCTTTTTTTTGCGCTGAATTTTTCTTTGCCGCAATAAAAAACGCCCCAGTCATTACTGACTGGGGCGGCTAAAATATTCAGCCAAATCCGATTACGTGAAGTAAAAGGTCTGAAAGATAGAACATCTTACCTCTGTACCCTACGCGAATAACTCTACCCTTTTTTAGACTATAGACAAAGCACTTTTTGTAGTTTTTTTTCATTCTTTACATAGGGAATTCTAATGATCATCACAAAACGTTGATGGATATGTTGCTTACTTACAGAAACTGTTCATATCCCAGAAAGCGTTAGTGAGCCTGATCCCAGTTTTCTCCGCTACCCACTTCCACCAGCAACGGCACATCCAGTTTCACGCTGTTTTCCATCAGTTCATGGATCTTTTTCGAGACCGCTTCCAGATCGTCTTTGTGCACTTCAAACACCAGTTCATCGTGTACCTGCATGATCATGCGAACCCGTGGCTGCTCTTTCTCCAGCCAGGCATCTACGGCGATCATTGCACGTTTAATGATATCCGCCGCCGTTCCCTGCATCGGGGCGTTGATGGCTGCGCGCTCAGCGCCGGCGCGGCGGGCTGCATTGCTGGATTTGATGTCCGGCAGGTAGAGACGGCGTCCATCCAGCGTTTCGACATAGCCTTTTTCTTTCGCCTGCGCGCGAGTGCTCTCCATGTACTGCAGCACGCCCGGATAGCGTTCGAAATAGAGATCCATGTACTTCTGCGACTCTTTACGCGGAATATTGAGCTGACGGGAGAGACCGAAGGCGCTCATGCCGTAGATCAGACCAAAGTTGATCGCTTTTGCGCTGCGACGCTGTTCCCCGGTCACGCTCTCGAGGGACATACCAAACACTTCGGCCGCCGTCGCCCGGTGGATATCCTGCCCTTCCGCAAAAGCGGTCAACAGGCCTTTATCCCGGGACAGGTGCGCCATAATGCGCAGCTCAATCTGGGAATAGTCAGCGGAGACAATGACGTAGTCCTGCGGCGCAATAAACGCCTGACGAATACGACGCCCCTCTTCATTACGTACCGGAATATTTTGCAGGTTAGGATCGGTTGAGGAGAGTCGTCCGGTAGCCGCTACCGCCTGATGATAGGAAGTATGCACGCGACCTGTTTTCGGGTTGATCATCAGCGGCAGCTTATCGGTGTAGGTCGATTTCAGCTTGGCCAGCCCACGGTATTGCAGGATCACTTTTGGCAGCGGATAGTCCAGCGCCAGCTCCTCCAGCACCTCTTCAGAGGTAGAAGGCGCACCGCCCGGGGTTTTCTTCAGCGGCTTAATGCCCTGCTTTTCGAACAGGATCGTCTGCAGCTGTTTGGTGGAAGAGAGATTAAACGGCTCGCCGGCAATCTCATGCGCTTTTTGCTCGAGTTCGTTCAGGCGCAACGCAATCTCTTCCGAGTGCTTATGCAGCACTGCCGGGTCGATCTTCACGCCATTGCGCTCAATCCGGGACAGGACCGGTACCAGCGGCATCTCGATATTCTGGAACACGTTCAGCGGCCCGGCGTCTTTTTGCAGCTTTGGCCACATCTTTAAATGCAGTTGCAGCGTGACGTCGGCATCTTCAGCCGCATAGTGTCCCGCCTCTTCCAGGGCAATCTGGTTAAACGTCAGCTGATTCTTACCCTTACCCGCAATCTGTTCAAAGGTGACGGTTTTGTGCTTCAGCCAGCGATCGGAGAGTGAATCCATATCGTGACGACCGGCAACGCTATCGAGGATATAGGACTCCAGCATGGTATCGAACGCGATGCCCCGCAGTTCAATGCCGTAGTTCTGCAGGATGCCACGGTCGAACTTCAGGTTTTGCCCCACCTTGAGGGCTTTTTCGTCTTCCAGGATCGGCTTGAGGAGCTCAAGCACGCGCTCGCGGGTGATCTGTTCAGGGGCATCCAGATAGTCGTGGGCGACCGGCACATAGGCGGCCATGCCAGGTTCCGTAGCAAAGGAGAGGCCCACCATATTGGCGGAGACATTATCGAGACTGTCGGTTTCGGTATCAAAAGCGAATACCGGGGCCTGCTTTAATTTTTCAATCCAGACCTGCAGCTGTGCTTCGTCGAGGATGGTTTCGTAGTGTTCAGAAGAGAGGATGCTGGCTTCTTCTTCCGGCTCTTCTTCTGCATTAACTACCAGCGTCTCATTTGGCTTAGTCGCCGATCTTGCCCCTTTCGCCTGCAGCCATTTCCCCGCTTCAAGATCGGTTATCCAGCGTTTGAATTCATACTGTTTAAACAGGCTCAACAGCTCTTCGGCAGCAGGTTGCTGCACTTCAAGCTGTTCGCAGGTCAGCTCCAGCTCCACGTCGGTTTTAATGGTCGCCAGCTGATAGGAGAGGTAGGCCACCTCTTTGTTTTGCTCAAGCTTAGCGGCCATGGTTTTGGCACCGCGGAAGGTTAACCCGGCAATTTTATCCTGCTCGCTATACAGCGTATCCAGCCCACCCAGACCCTGCAGCAGCGCCTGGGCCGTCTTCTCACCCACGCCCGGCACGCCCGGGATGTTATCGGAGGAGTCGCCCATCAGGGCGAGGAAGTCGATGATCAGTTCCGGCGGCACGCCATACTTGGTCACCACCTCTTCCGGGCCGAGGATGGTATTGGTCATGGTGTTAATCAGGGTGATCCCCGGCGTAACCAGCTGCGCCATGTCTTTATCACCGGTACTGATCAATACCGGGCGGCCCATTTTCTCAGCTTCCCGCGCCAGGGTACCGATCACATCGTCCGCTTCCACGCCAGAGACGGCCATTAAGGGCAGCCCCATCGCTTTTACCATTTTATGCAGAGGCTCAATCTGCGCACGCAGATCGTCCGGCATCGGCGGGCGATGGGATTTGTAGTGTTCAAACAGCTCATCCCGGAAAGTTTTGCCTTTCGCATCGAAGACTACAGCGGCATGGCTCGGCTGATACTGCAGGATCAAGCTACGCAGCATGTTCAGCACGCCGTACATGGCGCCAGTAGGCTCTCCCGCGCTGTTAGTCAGCGGAGGAAACGCATGATACGCCCGATAGAGGTAAGACGAACCGTCGACGAGAATAAGCGGATTTTCGGGGATTTGAACCATAATGTCCGTGCCTTTAAGTAATTTATGGATAAAGGATGCCACAGAAGGATGAAAACATCAGTTTTTCGCGGCCATTACAGCCAAAGATTTTGCGATCCTGAGGATCGCTCGCAAATTAAATCTGTGGATAAGTTTGTGAGTAGTTTCTGCGGCCTGGACTAAATGTGCTATCTGACGATCTTAACAATAATAATTATCTTTAATTATCAATACATTATTATTTGATCGCGATCTCATATTTCTGGTTGATGACAATTTACTCCATGTGGATATAAGCCACGCCGGATCCGCGTCACAGGATTTTTCTCCACGGTACTGGCAAATCTACGTACCTGCTACGTTAAAGCGCTTTCCTTTGACGGTTTTCTGGTAAAATCAACGCCCGGTGTCTGTTTATCAGGCGCTAATTATAGCTAACCACCTGAAAACATTCATCATGTCGAGATTCCTGGCTGCGATAACCCTCCTGTTGAGTATCGCATTGACCATTCTGGTCACCATCGCCTGTTCTGTGCCGATCATCGTCGCCGGAATAATTAAACTGCTCTTACCGATCCCGGCCGTCTGGCGTGCAGTCTCTGCATTTTGTAACTTCATGATGTACTGCTGGTGTGAAGGACTGGCGGTACTTATGCGCCTTAACCCGCCTCTGAAATGGGATGTTCAGGGGCTGGAAGGGCTCAACAAGAAAAGCTGGTATTTGCTCATCTGTAACCACCGTAGCTGGGCCGATATCGTGGTGTTATGCGTGCTGTTCCGCAAACATATCCCGATGAACAAATACTTTCTTAAGCAGCAGCTTGCGTGGGTGCCCTTTATTGGCCTGGCCTGCTGGGCGCTGGATATGCCCTTCATGAAACGCTATTCGCGTAGCTATCTGATCCGCCATCCTGAGCGCCGCGGCAAGGATGTCGAAACGACCCGCCGCTCGTGTGAGAAATTTCGCGTGCACCCCACCACCATCGTTAATTTCGTCGAAGGTTCTCGTTTTACCGAAGAGAAGCAGCAGCAAACCCGCTCGCCGTATGCCAACCTGCTGCCGCCAAAAGCAGCCGGCATCGCCATGGCGTTTAGCGTACTGGGACAACAGTTCGACAAATTACTGGACGTCACGCTCTGCTATCCCGAAAACGATAAGAGACCGTTTTACGATATGCTGAGCGGCAGGTTAACCCGGATCGTGGTGCGTATTAATCTGGTGCCTGTGGCGGAGGAACTACACGGGGACTATGTGAGTGATAAGAACTTCAAGCGACGTTTCCAGCTCTGGCTGAATACGCTGTGGAGTGAGAAAGACGCGCAGATAAGCGATATTAAAGCGGAATACAAAAACGCCGGTCATTGACCGGCGTTTTCTTTATTACTTCTTCTCAACCAGATATTTCACGGTATCAGCATATTGCTGGACGAAGATGTCCATGCTGCTGGTATCCATACCCTGCATATTCAGCTGATATTTGCCGTTAACAAACATCGCAGGCACGCCGCGCAGCTGCAGATCGGCAGCGGCTTTTTCCTGCTGGGCCACCAGGGATTTCACGACGAAGCTATTCCAGGCTGCGTCGTATTCTTCACCTTTAATACCGGCATCAACAAAGACCTTACGGATATCAGCCGTGGTTTGTACGGCCTGTGTTTTCTGAACCGCTTCAAACATCGGTGCAGTAATCTTATCTTCCACACCAAGCGCCATCGCAACAGCCCATGCCTGAGTCAGATCTTTGCCCAATGGGCCAAGAAACTCAACGTGATACTTGGTCATTTTGGTGCCTTCTGGCAGTTTCTTCTTCACGCTATCGGCAACATGCAGAACCTGCTCGAACTCATAGCAGTGCGGGCAATAGAATGAGAAGAACTCAAGAACCTGAGGTTCTCCGGCAACCGGTTTGTCGAGGGTAATATACTGCTTGCCATCGGTGAACTGTGCAGCCGATGCGCTAAAAGCCAGAATCATACCTGCCAGCGCCAGCCATATTTTTTTCATGATCAACTCTCTCCTGGGTGTGTTCGATTAATACATTGGCGTTAATTGCAAAGGGGGTTCCTGCAGAACCTTTACCTGTTCAATAAATGTGGATATCTGGTTACGCCAGTAATCTTCCCCGGTAAGCCACGGGAAGTTTCTGGGGAAAGCGGGGTCGTCCCAACGCCTGATTAACCATGCAAGATAATAAACAAAACGCATGGCGCGTAAAGGTTCGATTAACGCAATTTCGTCTGAATCAAAGGAACTGAACTCTTCATAGGCTTCGATAATGGTCTCCAGCTGCATCCGCTGCTCGGCTTTATCGCCATTCAGCAGCATCCAGAGATCCTGAATGGCAGGTCCCATTCGTGCATCATCGAGATCGACAAATAACGGCCCATCACGCCAGAGAATATTTCCGGCATGGCAATCACCGTGCAGGCGCAGCGTGGTTACGTTGTTATCCCAGCGCGGTATGATGGCGCTAATTAAGCCATCTGTTGCGGCGAGAAATTTCGCCTTCAGCCCGGAAGGGATAAGCGTGCATGTTTCAAACACCTGGCGCGGTTCAAGCAGGTATTCCTGAATACCGATCGCAGGGCGCACGTTAAACGTACTTTTCTGTCCCGTCTGATGAATACGCCCTAAATAGCGGGCAACCCACTCCATCTGATCGATATTATCAGCTTCAAATTGCCGGCCACCGAGACTGGGGAAGACAGCAAAATAGAACCCCTGATGCGACAGCAGCGTCCGATCGTTGAATTTAAGGGGAGCGGCGACGGGGACATCATCGGCCACCAGGTCGAGTGCGAACTGATGCTCTTCCTGAATTTGTTCAGCTGACCAGCGCTGCGGGCGATAAAATTTCACCACAAAGCGCCGGCGATCCTCGTCCTGAAACTGGTAGACGCGGTTCTCATAGCTGTTTAATGGAGTCAGGCCTGAGTCCACCCGGATGCCCTGTTCAAACAGCGCATCCATAATGGTATCCGGGTGTAAGGTCTGGAAAGTAAAAGCCTGGTCGGTCATCCGATCATCCGGAAATTATACGAATGATTGAGGATATCATTTAACGGCGTTTACGGTGGCGCCTCTTACAAGCTTTTACTCTTTAATTACGCCACGCGCGCGCAGCAGGGCGGTTTTGAAATCTTCTTCATAATCTTTCTGGATACCCGGGATCACCGCATCTTTACCGGAATCACGCATTTTCAGGTGATAGATCAGAATGTCGTCAGAAAGGTCGGCCAGCTCACCGTCATAACCTGACTCCTGCGCCAGTTTCTGTAAGAATTGCATCAGGTTAAGTTCTGGCTCTTTCTGCCATGCTGGCTGGAGGAGTTCAATAACTTCGTTCAGACGTTTACATTTCATGGTAATACTCCTTTCATTTAGAGTGACACGTTAGCAGGGTCAAACCCACAAGAAAAGAGGCGATATTGTTGAGCCAGATAAGCAGGATCACCGGTGTGATACTCGCCGGAGGCAAGGCGTCCCGTATGGGTGGAAAAGATAAGGGCTTGCAGGAGCTGAACGGCCTGCCTTTATGGCAGCACGTTGCGCGAACCCTGCATAAGCAGGTCAGCACACTCGTAGTGAGTGCCAATCGTAATATTGCTACTTATCAGGAAAGCGGGTATCCCGTTTATGCGGATCTGCTGGCTAATTACCCCGGGCCGCTGGCGGGCATGCTTTCGGTTATGCAGCAGTGCGATGCGGAATGGTTTCTGTACTGTCCTTGCGATACACCCTTTATCCCGGATTGCCTGGCCGAGCGGCTGATAAAAAACAGGGGATCGGCACCTGTAGTCTGGGCACATGACGGCGATCGCGATCATCCCACTATTGCGTTAATGCATCGCCAGCTGATGCCGGTATTAGAGAACTATTTAGCAACTGGCGAGCGCCGTGTGATGGTCTTTATGCGCCAGGCGGGTGGGCATTCCGTTGATTTTAGCGATATGAAACAGGCATTTATTAATATGAATACCCTCGAAGAGATGCAAGCTGTTCAGAGGCACAAATGATACCGGTTTTAGCGATCGCCGCCTGGAGCGGTACGGGGAAAACGACGCTGTTAAAAGCGATTATCCCGGCACTCTGTGCCAGAGGTGTGCGCCCGGGGCTGATCAAACATACCCACCACAATATGGATATCGATACTCCGGGGAAGGACAGCTACGAGCTGCGCAAGGCCGGTGCGGCCCAAACGATCGTCGCCAGCAGTCAGCGGTGGGCTTTAATGACCGAAACGCCTGACGAAGAGGAGATCGATCTGGCTTATCTCATCAGCCGGATGGATCATTCGACGCTGGATCTGGTGCTGGTAGAAGGTTTTAAGCATGAACCGGTGGCAAAGATCCTGCTGTTCAGAAGCGATACCGGGCATGATATCAATGAGTTAACATTTGATGAGCATGTCATCGCTGTGGCCAGTGATATTCCACTGTCGCTTCAGGTACCGGTATTAGCTATCAATGATGCGGAGGGTGTGGTTGATTTCATCCTGCAATGGAAGCAAACGTTGTAGGCCGGGTAAGGCGCAGACGGCAAAAAACCCCGCACCTTGCGGTACGGGGTTTCTTTAATTGATGCCTGGCAGTTCCCTACTCTCGCATGGGGAGACCCCACACTACCATCGGCGCTACGGCGTTTCACTTCTGAGTTCGGCATGGGGTCAGGTGGGACCACCGCGCTACAGCCGCCAGGCAAATT